>JBBIVC010000273.1:0-3480 GCA_037439905.1 Thermoflexus sp. | reverse complement strand
CCGGCATCATCGTGATCCCCGCCGGGTGCGAAACGTACGTGCCGTGAGTTCAGGCGCGCAGGAAGACGCGCAGGTCTTCGCCATCGACTTCGATGCGGTCGACCAGCTCGCGCAGGGCGGATTGCAGGGCTTCGAATGGCAGCTGGTCCCACTCGGCGAGGACGCGCGCCCGGAGGGCATCGAGGTGACGGCGCCGCTCGGCCTCGGTCTGCTGGGCGCGAAGGCGCTCGCGCGCGGCGGCCAGCTCGGCCTCCAGGTCCTGGTGTTCGCGCGCCAGGTCGGCGCCGAGGGCCTTCACGCGCTCCAGGGTCATGTGACCGTGTGCGGCGTCGGCGACGAGCTCCTCCACCTGGCGCCGGTTGCGCTTCAGCCGGCTTTCGATGCGGTCGACCTGGGCGTGGAGGTCGAGCAGGTAGGAATCGACGTTGCCTGCGCGGCGGAGGCGAGTGACCGGCTGCTCCTCTTCGGCGAGGGCGGCCCGGAGACGCTCTTCGAGGGCGGCCACTCGCTGGGTGTTGTAGGCGCAGCTGTTCTGGTTCGTGCGCGACTCGCACTGGTAGTAGCGGTAGGAGGCGGCCCTGGTATCGCCGTCTTTCGTCATCCACTTCTGGCGGCGGCTGACGCCGATGAGCTTGTTCCCGCAGCGGGCGCAGTACACGAGCCCGCTGAGCAGGAAGGGCTGGACCGTGCGCGTGCGGGCGCCACCGTGACGCGATTGGAGACGGTCCTGGACTTTGCGGAAGTCTTCCGGTGAGACCAGGGCCGGGTGGCTGCCGGTGACCGTGGTACCAAAGCGCGAATAGTGGCCGAGGTAGGCGCGATTGCGAAGGATGTCGCGCACGGTGACCATGCTCCAACGGCCGCCGCGGCGGGTCGCGACGTTTTCGGCGTTGAGCTGGCCGGCGATCTTGCGGATGCCCATGCCTTCCTGGAGGTAGAGGCGGAAGATGTAGCGCACGACGACGGCTTCCTCGGGCACGAGCTCCAGCCTGCGGCGAGGCCCGACGCGGTAGCCATACGGCGGGCGGCCCAGGACCTCACCCTTCACTGCCTTGCGGCGCATGGCCGAGCGGACTTTTTCGGAGACCGGGGTGCCCTCGCCGCGGTCGGCCCAGGTATCGACGAGCTGGCGGAAAGCCTCAGCCCCGTTGTTCGCGAGGAGGACAGAGGCGCCTGTCTGCTCGATTTCGAGGAGCTTCAGGGCGCCCTGACCGAGGTCGGGGCCAAGGACGCCCAGGCTATCGACGACCACGACCACGAAGCCACGGTCGGGGCGGCTGAGGAAGTGGAGCATCTGCTGGAACCCGCCGGTCCCCAGGGGCTCGCCCTCAGTATCGAGGAAGGTGCCCGCGACTTCGTAGCCGTGGCGCGTGCAGAACTCGAGGAACGCCTGGTTCTGCTCGCCGATGCTGCGCTTCTGACCGTTCTTGCGCGCTCCCTCAACGAAGTACCCGACGGCGCGCATGCTGGTGCTACCCGACGTAGAGGATGCGCTCGCAGTTGGGGCACTGGGCGAGCTGGTCGGGCTGGAACGCGCGCCGGCGGATGGCTTCCGGGATGGTGACGCGGCAGCCGGTGCACATGCTGCCCTGGATGTGGGCCACCGCCACCCCTCCCTTGCGCCGCCGGACATCCTCGTAGAGGTGCAATGCGACCGGCGGAACGGTGAGCTTCTGGGCTTCGCGCCTGGCCTCGGCGCGGGTCAGCGCCGCGGACAACGTTGCCGCCTGTTCCTGGAGCGAACGTTGTTCGGCCTCCCAGGCCGCCTGGGCGCGCGAAAGGTCGCTGGTTGCGGCGGCATGATCGGCTTCGAGCGACTCGATGCGGGAAAGGACCTCGAAGAGCTGATCCTCGAGCTTGCTCCGCTGGTCCTTCAGAAGTTCGAGCTCGTGCTGGATGTTGCCGAGCTCCTTGGGGTTGCGGACCGAGCCATCGTAGAGGCGCTTTTCCTCGGGCTGGATGCGCGCGTTGAGCACGCCGATTTCGCCATCGAGCCGGCGTTGCTCGCGGCGCGCAGCGTCCAGGCCGGCGTCGATGGATTCGAACGCCGCCCGGGCGCGGTCAAGGTTCTCGCTGCCCTGGAGGCGGCGCTCGACGTCATCAAGCGCCGCCCGGAGCCGGGCGACCTCGTCGTCGAGCTCCTGGAGGGTGCGGAGGCTGGTGACCTGGGACACCGGCACCTCGATTCGAGGGGAATGGCTGCGGTAGCGAAGGCTAACCGTAGCACGAAGCGTAGGGAGGAGGCCGCGCGGCGTAAACCGCGATCGGGGCTCGTTCGGCGAGTTTTGCAGAATCGTTACGGAAGCGCGGGACTTATGGCGCGGAGGGCTATGCGGGCGGCCCGGGGTGGTATTTACTGGAGGGAGCACCACGCCACGGATACCCCCATGTTGTTCAACGTTGCACAGCTGCTGCGCCAGGAAGTGGGCGCGAGCCGCCGCTATGCGCTGGAACCCGAAGATCCGGTGCACTCGGGGCGGGTGGAGCTCATCCGGGTTCCGGAGGGTGTGCTGGTGCGGTGCGAAGCGGAGGTGCTGCTTGAGGCGCAGTGCAGCCGGTGCCTGGTCGCATTCGCGTACCCGGCCGGGGTGAGCTTCGAGGAGGTGTTCGTGCAACAGGTGGACCTGGTGCACGGGCACCGGTTGCCCGAGCCGGAGGACCCGGAGAGTTTCCGCATCGCGATGGACAATTCGATCGACATTAGGGAGGCGGTGCGTCAATATAGCGAGACGGTTGCCGATATGCAGCCGCTCTGCCGGCCGGACTGCCCGGGCCTCTGCCCGGTGTGCGGAACGGACCTGAGCATAGAAGCATGCCAGTGCGAACGGGGGCCATTCGACCCACGATGGGCGGCCCTGCTCGGACTGAAGCGCACGACAAATGGGTAACGACCTGAAGGAGACCCGCTATGCCCCCGCTGCCAAAGCGGAAGTACGCCTCTTCTCGACAGGGAAAGCGGCGATCGCACCTGAAAATCCGGATGCCGCACGTGGTCGATTGTCCGCGGTGCAAGAGCCCCCGGCTCGCTCACCACGCTTGCCCGATTTGCGGGACGTACCGGGGCAGGGAAGTCATCCAGCTTCCGGAACCCGACCTCGAGAGCTGACGAGCGCGGCCCTCGCTGTGGCGCCCTTCCTCACCTTCACGGACCCGGTCCATGCCGACCGGGCTTTCGTGTTTCCGGGCCAGGGGGCGCAGTCCGTGGGGATGGGCAAGGACCTCTACGCGCAGTTCCCCTCGGCGCGTGAGCTTTACGACCGAGCGGACGAGATCCTCGGGTTTGGCCTGAGCCGGTTGTGCTTCGAGGGCCCTGAAGAAGAGCTGCAACAGACCCGCAACACCCAGCCCGCCATCGCGGTTACGAGCCTGGCGCTCCTTCGGGTGGCGACGGAGCTCAACCCCGCGCTGCTCGAACGGCCGGCGTTCGTCGCGGGGCACTCGCTTGGCGAATACTCGGCCCTGGTGGCGGCCGGGTCGCTC
>JBBIVC010000272.1:0-3494 GCA_037439905.1 Thermoflexus sp. | reverse complement strand
CTTCCGCCTGATGGAGGCGCTCGACGATCACGACGACGTGCAGAACGTCTACGCGAACACGAACATCTCCGAGGAGGTAATGGCGGAAGCCACGAAGTAGCCCTCCCGGGCACGCGCGGCCGGGCCCCGGTTGCGGGCGATCGCGCCCGCTTCGTAGAGCGAGACATGGGCCGCTGAAGGTGCGCCCGCGGCAGCCGGGTCGATGGCCATACCGGTTGGAGGCTAGTACTGTTGGAAGGACCCGGCGCATCGGCACCCGGACCGATTCGCGCCCGGTGAATCCCCGATCCCGGCGGTTCGAGAATGGCCGAACAGCGAATCCCCGACCCCACTCTGATGGCACGCCTCCAGCTCAGCGTGAAGGGCGTCGATTGGGCGGCATCGCTCGTGGCACACCGGCAGCACAAACAGGTGGATGGGGAGTGGTCGGCGCATCAGCATGTCGCTCACCTCATCGCAGTGGAGACGAACGTCTTCCAGCCACGCATCCGCGCGATGATCGATGAGGATCGGCCAGTGTTCGAGCCGTGGGACGAAGAGGGCTACATGGCGGATGTGTACCGTCCCGAGGGCGACATCGCGGACCTTGCCGAAGAATTCATGCGGCAGCGGGAGACGACGGTGGAGCTGTTCAAGTCGCTCGCTCCGGAACAATGGAAGCGCACCGGGACCTGGCCGGCGGGCGAAGTCGACCTGGCGTGGGCAGCAGAGAAGTGCGTCGCGCACGCGCTCGAACACTTCGTCGCGCTCCTGCTGATCCATCAGCGTACCGAGAAGCTGCAGGCGCGGAGGTGGTTCGGCGAGGCGTGAGGTTCCCGGTCTTCCGGACGTTGAACCGCATCCTGTCGTCCCTGCCCGTGGCTGGCCGGCAGCGAGATGCTGGATGCCGCCACGAAAGGGAGGTGCGGGTACATGTCTGAACTATTCGCCGAACGGCGCCGGGCGCTCGAGGAAGAGTTTTTCGCCCGGCAAAACGCGGAGCTCCTTGAGGCGATGCGGGCAAGCGTTCAGACGGAACACCGGAAGGAGGAGCTGCGAAGGACCTCCGGCATCGCGGACGACCGCATCCTGCAGCACCTGATTGATGCCGGCATGACGGCCGCCACACTCACCGCCGCCGCGCTGGTGCCGCTTGTGGCGGTTGCCTGGGCCGACGGGCGCCTCGAGGAGGTCGAGCGCAACCAGGTGCTCCGCTACGCGCGGACGCTGGAGCTGGGAGAGGAAGCGAATCGGCTGCTCGCCCATTGGCTCGAAGCCCCCCCGGGACGGCGCCTGTTCGACACCTGGGTCGAATACGTGAAGAGCATCCTCCCGGCCCTCGAACCCGGCGCCCGGGAGCAGCTGCGGTCGACCACGCTCGCCCGCGCGGAGGGGGTCGCCGATGCCGCGGCAGGCGAGCCCTACGGCGTCGGCCGGCGCATCTCGGACGAAGAGCGCGAGGTGCTCCGCCTCATCAAGGATGCATTCGGGAGCTGACCCCCGGAATGCCCGGGCGGTTGACCCCCTTCCCCGGCCGGCCCAGAATCGCCGCGTGCTCGCGAAGGTCCTCAGTTGTGCGGTCGTGGGGCTCGATGGCGAACTCGTCGATGTCGAAGTCGATATCTCGCGCGCGCAGCTTCCCTCGACCACGGTGGTGGGCCTGCCCGATACCGCCGTCCAGGAATCGCGGGAACGCGTCCGCTCGGCCATCCGCAATAGCGGGTTGACCTGGCCGGTGAACAGCCGGGTGACGATCAACCTCGCCCCTGCCGACCTCCGGAAAGAGGGGCCCGCCTACGACCTGCCCATTGCGACCGGTATCCTCCTCGCCTCGGGGCAGGTGGTCGCCGATGTTGAGGGCGCGGTTTTCATCGGCGAGCTTGCCCTCACCGGCGACGTGCGGCCCGTGCGCGGGCTCCTCCCGATGGTGATGCTGGCGAGGGACCGGGGCATTAGACGGGCGTTCGTGCCCGTCGAGAATGCGGCCGAGGCGAGCCTGGTGCGGGACATCGCCGTCTACCCCGTCCCGAGCCTGGCCGCGCTGGCATCTCATCTCCTCGGGGCGGTCCTGCTCGAACCGCGGGGAGCACCTGCGCAGGCTCAGCCCGAGGACGTGAACGGCGGCCTGACCGACTTCGCCGACATCGTTGGGCAAGAGCACGTGAAGCGGGCGCTCGAAGTCGCCGCCGCCGGGGGGCACAACGTGGTGATGAAGGGCCCGCCCGGGAGTGGCAAGACCCTGCTGGCGCGCGCCGTGCCTTCGATTCTGCCGCCGCTGACCAGCGAGGAAGCCATGGAGGTGACCCGCATCTACAGCGTGGCGGGGCTCCTTGGTGGCGGTCCGGGGCTCGTCACCACACGGCCGTTCCGGGCGCCCCACCACACGATTTCGAACGCCGGGCTGGTTGGGGGCGGCTCTGTCCCGCGGCCCGGCGAGATCACCCTCGCCCACCGCGGGGTCCTCTTCCTCGATGAGCTGCTCGAGTTCGACCCCCGCGTCCTCGAAATGCTGCGCCAGCCCCTCGAAGACAAGACGGTGACCATCAGCCGGGCAAAGCAGGCGGTCACGTTCCCGGCGAGCTTCATCCTCTGCGCGGCCCTGAACCCGTGCCCGTGCGGGTTTTTCGGCGACCCGGAGCGCGAGTGCGTCTGCCCACCAGCCCACGTGAGCCGGTACCAGCGGCGGCTCTCGGGCCCGCTCATCGACCGCATCGACCTGTTCACCGACGTGCCGCGGGTGCCGTTCGAGAAGCTCGCGAGTGTCGCGCGCGGCGAGCCCTCGGCCGCGGTGCGGGCGCGCGTCGCCCGGGCACGGGCCATCCAGGCCGAGCGCTTCGCGACGAGCGGCACCCAGGTCAACGGCGAAATGACGCCGCCGGAGGTGCGCGACCACGCGCAGAAGCAGCTTGCCGATGGCGCTGCGGATGTCCTCAAGCTGGCGGTGGACCGCCTGAACCTGTCGGCGCGGGCGTTTCACCGGCTGCTCAAGGTCGCACGCACTATCGCGGACCTCGATGGGAGCGAGCGCATCGAAACGGCCCACATGGGCGAGAGCATCCAGTACCGGGCACGCATCGAGTGACGGGAGACGAGGCCATCCTGCGCTGGCTGCGCGACGTCGCCGGTGTCCTGGAACCGCGCCGGGTGGTCCGACGCTCGGCCTCGTCGATCCTCGTCTCGAAGTTCGACGAGGGGTTCGCGGCGAGGCTGCACGAGACGATCGACCGGCTCCCGGTGATGTTCGACCCGGAAGCGGTGGCAGCGCGCTTCGCGGAGCTGGTTGACGCAGACCCCACGTTGAGGCGGGCGGAGGCGTGGCGCCTGGCGGTCGCCGCGCTCATCCGGGAGGCCGCGGATCGCCAGGGGCTCCACCCGGACGCCGTGGCCGAAGTGCTCGCCGGGGTGGATTCCGTGGGGGCGCTGATCGACACGATCCTGTGGACCGGACCGGCGGGACCCGAGCCGAGCCCGCCGGAGCCTTCGGAGCAGGAGGCGCGCAGCGATATCCGCGCGCG
>JBBIVC010000271.1:0-3494 GCA_037439905.1 Thermoflexus sp. | reverse complement strand
GACCTGGGGCTCTGCACAGCGAACACGCTGACGGCGATCCAGAACGGGGCGCGCCAGGTGGAGGTCACGATCAACGGCATTGGCGAACGCGCGGGCAACACCTCGCTGGAAGAGGTGGTGATGGCGCTGAAGACGCGCAAGGACTTCTTCGGGTTCGAGACCTCGATCAACACGCGGGAGATCTACCGCACCAGCAAGATGGTCGAGACCTACTCGGGCATGCCGGTGCAGTGGAACAAGGCGATCGTCGGCAAGAACGCCTTCCGGCACGGGTCGGGCATCCACCAGGACGGCATCCTGAAGCTGCGGGAGACGTGGGAGATCATGGACCCGGCGGAGATCGGGATCCCCCAGGGGACGCAGCTGGTGCTGGGCAAGCTCTCGGGGCGGCACGCCTTCAAGGACCACATGCAGGAGCTCGGCTACGAGCTGACCGACGAGGAGCTGAATCGCGTGTTCGCCGCCTTCAAGGAGCTGGCGGACAAGAAGCTGGAGGTAGACGACCGCGACCTGGAAGCGCTGGTGAACGAGAACATGCGCAGCATGGAGTCGGCCGGATGGCGGCTCGAACTCGTCCAGGTTTCCGCTGGCGACCACGCCACGCCCACCGCGACCCTGCGCCTCATCGACCCCGAGGGCAACGTCCGCACCGACGCGGCGACGGGCACGGGGCCGGTGGACGCGGTGTACCGGGCGATGAACCGGATCACGGGGCTGGCGCCGAAGCTCACCGAGTTCTCGGTGAAGAGCGTGACGGAAGGCATCGACGCCCAGGGCGACGTCACGATCCGCATCGAGCAGGATGGACGAACGTACACGGGCCGGGCGGCCGACACGGACATCATCGTGGCGAGCGCGAAGGCCTACATGAGCGCGCTCAACCGGATGCTGCTGGTCGCGCCGCGCCAGGGCGAGGTCCGGACCAATCCGTAGGGGCGCCGCACGGCTGGCCAACCCGCGCGGGTCGGGGTCCCGGGGTACCCGGGGCCTCCTCGCCGTCCTCGTGGTGCTTGCGGCGGTGGCGCTGGCCGGCTGCGAGAAGAAGGACGCCTCGTACACCACCTCGCCGTCGTTGAAGGCGCTCATCGGGACAACCACGGGGAACGTGGCCTTCCGCCCGCCGGAAGCGGCGCCGGAGCCAGTCGAGCCTCCGGGGGACTGGCAGGTCGAGTTCTCGCTGGCACGCTTCACCGAGCTGGAGAACGGGAGCCCGGCGCTGGAGATCCTGATGCAGGTGAAGACGCGGCCCGGGATGGGGATGGAGCTCTGGCTGAGCGACGAGAATGGGACGGTTGCGCGCTGGTCGGGGGGTTCGACCGCGGTCTACGTCGGCACGGTGTGCTTCCAGCTCGAACTTGCGCGCGATGGGGAGGCGGTGCCGCTGGGAAGCGGCAAGCACACCGCCACGCTCGTCTTCCGGGAGCCGGTCGAGGGGGTGGTCGCTGCCCGCAGGGTGACCGTCACGAACCAGACGCCGCGGCTCACGGGTACCACGCCGGCGGAAGGCAGCACGGTGTTTTCGACGGCCTGGGCGTGCCGGCGCGGGCAGTAGGTTAGCGAGCCTGGCGCAGGGCGATGAGCTCCGCGGCGCCGAGCGCGAGGAAGGCGTCGGCAGCGAACATCAGCAGCCAGCGGCCCTCCGGTTCGAAATAGTCCCAGCGGATGAGCAGGACCAGCCAGCCCGCAACGCCGCCCGCGATGTTCGCCCAGGCGAGTGCCGTGACGTTGGGGCGCGAAGGTGATTCGGCGCGGGCGAGGGGCACGATGGCGACGGCGGCAAGGAGGAAGATGGCGGCGAGCAGGTAGAGCACGCCGGCGCCGACATCGAACCAGCGGCCGGCGAAGGTGGCGGTTGCGAGCAGCGCCAGGCCGATGAGCGCCTCGATGGCGACATCGACCCAGAGGACGCGAGTCAGGAGCGGGGCTTCGCGCACTAGAGCAGCACCATGTTGTCGCGGTGGATGACCTCGTCGCCGTAGGCGTAGCCGAGGGTTTCGGCGATCCGGTCGGAGCGGAGGCCGCGGATCTGGGCGAGCTCATCGCTGGCGTAGTTGACGGTGCCGGCGGCAACGCGATTGCCTTCCGGGTCGCGGATTTCGACGGCCTCGCCACGGGCGAAGGTGCCGCTCACGGCAGCCACCCCGGCGGGAAGGAGCGAGCGCCCATGGGCGCGGAGGGCTGCCGCGGCGCCCGCATCGACGACGATGTGGCCGCCCCGGCTGATATTGCCCAGGATCCAGCGCTTGCGGCTTTCGAGCCGGTCGCCGGGCGCCGGGAAGAACGTACCGCGGGGCTCGCCCGCGGCGATGGCAAGCAGGACATCGGGCTCGCGGCCGCTGGCCACTACCACATCGACGCCGGCCTGGGTGGCGATGTGGGCGGCGCGCAGCTTGGTGGCCATGCCGCCGGTGCCGGGGCCGTGCGCGCCCCCGCCAAGCGCCTCGATCCGGAGGTCGATGCGGTCGACGCGGGGAAGGAGCTTCGCTTCGGGGTTGGTGCGAGGGTCGGAGTCGTAGAGCCCCTCAACATCCGTGAGGATTGCCAGCAAATCAGCATCGACCAGGTTTGCGACGTAGGCCGAGAGGCTATCGTTTTCGCCGATGCGGGTGGCGAGGACCTGGTCGAGAGCGACGGCGTCGTTTTCGTTGACGATGGGGACGGCGCCGGCATCGAGGAGGTCGCGCAGGGTGTTCCGCGCGTTGAGGTAGCCGAGCCGGTCGGAGAGGTCGCGGCGGGTGAGGAGGACCTGGGCGACGACGGTATCGTGCCAGTCGAAGAGCTCGTCCCAGCTCTGCATGAGGTGGCTCTGGCCAACGGAGGCGACGGCCTGGCGGCTGGGGGCGCGCCCGGCTTCGAGCCTCCCGCGCAGGCGGTGGCGCCCGGCCGCCTGCGCGCCGCTGGAGACGACGACCACGCGGCAGCCCTGTTCGCGCAGGCGAACGACCTGGCCCACGAGCCGCGACATCGCCTCCAGGTCGAGCCGATCGGACCCGGCGGTGAGCAGGCTGGTCCCGAACTTGGCGACGATGCGGCGGTAGCGCATGCGCTAAGCGTACTGAGGAACGGGGTATGGGGCATGAGGGACGGGCCCGGGCCGCGTCCCTCATCGCTGAGCGGCAGCGCTATGGCGCATCGAAGTAGAGGTCGTACGGGAGGAGGAAATTCGGGTCGGCCCGCAGCCAGCGGATGCCGGCGCCCTCGTCGATTTCGAAGTAGAGCCAGCCGCGCTTCTTCCCGCCTGGCGAGAGGTCGCTGTAGACGATATCGATGGCGGGGCCCTCGGCGCCGGTCCAGAAGGTGCGTTCGTGCTCCTGGTTGGTGGTATCGCGGAGAGTCCAATCGAGCGAGGTGACCTGGGCAGTGCCCACGTTCTCGACTTCGACTTCGAAGCCCACCCACTTCTTGCCGGCCTCCGGCTGGATGAACTGGTTGGCCGACGGGACGTTATCGACGACCTGGAGAATGGTGACCTTTGACTTCTTGCTGCCGTTGCC
>JBBIVC010000270.1:0-3496 GCA_037439905.1 Thermoflexus sp. | reverse complement strand
TCGGTGCTGAGCGGTGTGGAGGCGCTCCGGCAGCAGGAGGAGATTTCGCGGCTGCTCTCGAGATGCCGAAGCCGACGATCGCGGCAATCAACGGCGTCGCGGCGGGGGCGGGGCTCAGCGTCGCGCTGGCGGCCGACCTGCGCATCGCGAGCGACCAGGCGCGATTCACCACCGCGTTCGCAAAGGTGGGGTTCAGCGGTGACTTCGGGGGGACGTGGCTGCTTCAGCGGCTGGTTGGGCCGATGAAGGCGAAGGAGCTGTACTTCATGTCAGACGTGTTCGACGCGGGCCGGGCGCTCGAACTGGGCCTGGTGACGAAGGTGGTGCCGCACGATTCGCTGATGGACGAGACGATGGCGCTCGCGAGGCGGCTGGCGGCCGGGCCGACGCTGGCTTTCGGGCGGATGAAGGACAATTTCGCGTTCGGCGCGACCAACTCGTTCGCCGACACGCTGACGCGCGAAGCGGAGAACATGATCGCCAGCGGAAAGACCCAGGACCACCTGAACGCCGCGCGCGCCTTCGTAGAGAAGCGCGAACCGGAGTTCCAGGGCCGGTAGCCAGCGGCGCGAGGCCGGCGTGGCCGGGCAATGGAGCACGGCACGGGGCGTGCCGTTAGACTGTGGCGAATGACCGGGACGGCTTCGAAGCGGCACCATCCGCCGGCGGCGCGCATGCTCCCGGATCGCTGGTTCTATGGCTGGTACGTGGCCATCGCCTGCGCCGCGCTGATGTTCGTCGGTGTGGGGGTAGGTTACTACGGGCTTCCGATCTTCCTGAAGCCGTTGCGCGAGGCGCACGGCTGGTCGACCACGCAGGTGAGCTGGGCGCCGACCATCTACTTCTGTGTCTCGGGGCTGACCTCCGCCGTGGTGGGGCCTTACGTGGACCGCAGGGGGCCGACGGCGTTCATGGTGATCGGGACGCTGATCAACGGCGTGAGCGCGGCGTTCATCGGCATCGTCGACCAGCTGTGGCAGCTGTACGTGGTGTATTTCGTGTTCGCGGTGGCGTTCGGGATGTCGAGCTCCATTGCAGTCAATGCGATCATGACGCGCTGGTTTGTGCGGAAGCGGGCGCTGGCGATGAGCATCTCCTCGACGGGCGTGTCGCTTGGCGGAGTGGTGCTGGCACCGGTTGCGAGCAAGCTCATCGACATCGGCGGGCTGGAGCTTGCGACGCCGGTGCTGGGGGCGCTGGTCATCATCGTCGCGCTGCCGGTGATTTTCGGGGTGATCGTGTTCGAGCCGCGGGAGATGGGGCTGGAGCCCGACGGCGGGCCCGGCGACATGCTGCAGACTGAGGCATCGCGCCAGGCGTTGGCCGTGCAATACCGGACCTGGACGCGGGCCGAGGCGATGCGGACGGTCGGCTTCTGGGGCATCTTCATCGCGTTCCTGCTGGTGCTGGTGGCGCAGACCGGGTACGTGGTGCACCAGGTCTCATTCCTGGAAGAGCGGCTCGGCTCTCGCAGCGCGGCAGCCTTCACGCTGAGCGTCACGGCGCTCGGCAGCATCATCGCCCGGCTGGCGGTGGGCATGTTCGCCGATGGCGTGGACCGGAGACTGCTGACCGTCGTCCTGTTCCTGGTGCAGGGCTCCTGCATCCTGCTGATCATCCATACCGAGAGCGTGCCGGCGACGTGGGCGCTGACGCTGGTCTTCGGGCTGACCATCGGGAACGTCTACATGATGCAATCGCTGCTGGTGGGCGAGATCTTCGGGATGGTGTCGTTCGGGGCGGTGTTCGGCCTCATCAGCCTGGCAGGGCAGGTGGGGAGCGGGCTGGGGCCGATCGGGGTGGGGGCGATCCACGACGCGACGGACGGGTACACCGTGCCGTTCACGATCACGGCGCTGCTGACCTACACGGCCGCGATCGCGGTGCTCTTCGCGCGCCCCGCCAAGGAGACGGCGGCCGACGCCAGCCAGGCCAGCGAGGACGTGGCCGCGGCCGGCGGGAAGTGACCCTGTTCAGCCTTCAAGCATCGCGCGCTCGGCGATGCGGGATTCATCGATCACGGCCTCGAACAGGCGGTGGATGGCCTCGGCATCGAGCGGGCCCTCATTGAGTTCGACCATGCGGGCGATGATGGCGGCTTCGCGCTCGGGTACCTCGATGGGTAGTCCCGCGCGGCGCTTCAGGAGCCCGATCTCGATCGCGTACCGGGCGCGGCGATTGAAGAGCTCGAGGAGTTCTTCATCGACCCGGTCGATTTCGCCGCGCCAGTACTCGATGCTCACGCTTTCAGGTTAGGACAAGCAGGCGTTCGAGTCCCCGGAAGATGGGGACCTTCTTCCACTGGAGCTCCTGCTCGGCGAGGCGGAGGTTCGGGAAGCGGGTGATGAGGGTACGGACGCCGATCTGCGCTTCGAGGCGGGCGAGCGGGGCGCCGAGGCAGTAGCGCCGGCCACCGCCGAAGGCAACATGGTCGATGTCCTCGCGGGTGACGTCGAACTTGTGGGGGTCCTTGTGGAGGCGCGGGTCGTAGTTCGCGGCGCCGAGGGCGACGGTGATCGACTGGCCAGCATGCATGGGGCAGCCGGCGATTTCGCGGTCATCCACAGTGATGCGGCCGGAGAACGTGACGGGACCCTCGAAGCGCAGCATCTCTTCGACGGCGTTGGGGATGAGCGAGGGGTCATCGCGGAGGAGCTGCACCTGGTCGGGATGCTGGAGGAGGTTCTTCATGCCGTTGCCGAGGAGGTCGGTGGTGGTCACGTTCCCGGCTGCGAGGAGTAGGCTGACCATGGAGCGCACTTCGTCGTCGTTGAAGAAGTCCCCGTTGTCCTCGGCGTGGATGAGCGCGGTGATGAGGTCGTCGCGTGGCTCGGCGCGGCGCTCGGCGATTGCGCGGTTGAGGTACGCCTGCATCTGTTCGCCGGCGACGGCAGCCTTCTGCTTCGTCTCCTCGGATGCGAAGGCATCGAAGCCGGCGGCGACGATGTCATCGGTCCAGCGCTTGAAGTCTGCCTGGTCGGCGGGGTCGACGCCGAGCATTTCGGCGATGACGATGGTTGGGTATGGCTGGCAGAAGCCGACCATGAGGTCGAACGATTCCTGGCCTTCGAGCTTATCGCAGAGTTCGTTGGCGATCTCCTCGATGCGGGGGCGCATGCGTTCGATTGCGCGCGGGGTGAACGCCTTCGAGACGAGCGAGCGGAGGCGGGTGTGGTCCGGGGGATCGAGAAAGAGCATGGAGGGCTCGCGGCCGGACTCCTCGATGCGGGCGATGCGCGCGCTGAAGGTGTTTTCGGTGGCTTTGCGGGGGTCGACTGCGAGGTCGCGGTCGTTGAGGACCGCGTAGACATCTTCGAAGCGTCCCACGATGTAGCGGCCGAACTGCGGGTCGTGGATGATGCGGCCAGCCTCGCGGACCTGGTCGAGAAGGGTAAACGGGTCTTGCTGGTAGGCGGGGTTGAGCGGAGTGAGCGCGAGGCCGAGGGGCAGGCTCGCGGTTTCGCTTTCAGTCATGGGGGCACTCCAATGACGGGAT
>JBBIVC010000269.1:0-3511 GCA_037439905.1 Thermoflexus sp. | reverse complement strand
CGTCCTCGACCCCGGCGAGACCTCCAACGAGCTCCGCATCGAGTACGGCGGCTCCACCGTTTTCGTCGATGCCTTCGACCCCACCCTCAAGGTCACCGTCATCACACCGGTCTTCGTCCCAACCTGGGACCCGCAGTGCACGCCCGACCCCAACCTCCAACCTCCCGTCCCGCTCTGCCGCAAGAGCGCGCACTGCCTCCGCCTCCCCGCCGTCTCCTCCGACCGCGAATAGTCTCCGGGGATTTCCGGCTGTGCCAGGTGGTACACTGGCGCCATGCGCACCTTCAAAGTCATCGTCGAGAAGCACAGCGATGGCTACGTGGCCTACCCACTGGGCATCCGTGGAGGCGTGGTGGGCCAGGGGCAGACCTATGACGAAGCCCTCGCGGACGTGACTTCGGCACTGCGGTTCCACATCGAGTCGTTCGGGACATCCGAGCTCGATGAGGATCCGGAGGTCTTGGAGGCATTCGTCGCCGAGGTCAGGATAGAAGCCGGTGCCACGGTTCCCGGTTGACGCACCGAAACAACGCGTGCTGGCCGCGCTCATCAAACTCGGATTCGTTGTCGTGCGGGAGCGCGAGCACATCTCGCTGGTTCGTGAGCGGGATGACGGGACAAGGGACACGCTGACCATCCCGAACCACGGACGGATCAGCAGCGGCACGCTCCGGGCTGCCTGCAATCAGGGGAACATCCCCCGGGATGCGTTCATTGACGCGTACAACCAGAGTGGACGGTGACATGAGCGCCCACGCCCCCATTCCTCCCATGCTCGCCAGGCTCACCGCCGAAATCCCGGCGGACGGCGGCTGGCTCTACGAACCCAAGTGGGATGGCTTCCGTTGCATCGTCTTCTTCGATGGCGCTTCCCCGCCGTACCTCCAGTCGCGCGACCTCAAGCCCCTCGCGCGCTACTTCCCCGAGCTCGTCGACGGCCTCGCCGCCGCCCTCCCCGGCCCGGCCACCCTCGATGGCGAGATCGTCATCATGGGCCCTCGCGGGCTCGACTTCGATGCCCTCCAGATGCGCATCCACCCGGCCGAATCCCGCGTCCGCATGCTGGCCCGCGAGACGCCCGCCTCCTTTGTCGCCTTCGACATGCTTTCCGATGGGCCCGATGACCTCCTCACCGCTCCCTTTGCCGAGCGCCGGGCCCGCCTCGAACGCTACTTCGAACGCGCCTCCCCGCCCGCCTACCTCACCCCCGCCACCACCGACCGTGCGGTCGCACTCGACTGGTTCGAACGCTTCGAAGGCGCCGGCTTCGATGGCGTCATCGCCAAGAAGCTTTCCGATACCTACCAGCCGGGGAAGCGCGTCATGGCCAAGATCAAGCACCTCCGCACCGCCGATTGTGTCGTCGGCGGCTTTCGCTGGAACCGTGGCGAAGAGGGCAAATCGGTCGGCTCACTCCTGCTGGGCCTCTACAGCGACGATGGCGTCTTCCACCATGTCGGTCACACCTCCAGCTTCAGCGCCAGCGAAAAACGCGACCTGGTGGCCTTCCTGGCGCCCTACCGCTCCGAGGACGAAGGTGAATCCTTTGGCCAGGGCAGGACCCCCGGCGCCCCCAGCCGCTGGACAGGCGGCAAGGATCTCTCCTGGGTCCGCCTCCGCCCCGAACTCGTCTGCGAAGTCTCCTTTGACTACCTCCAGGGCAACCGTTTCCGCCACGCAGCCACCTTCAGGCGCTGGCGCACCGATAAGCCCCCGCGGGCCTGCACGTTCGATCAGTTCGAGGCCGCCGTCCCCTACGAGCTGAAGAGAGTGTTCGAGCAGGCCTGACCACCGTGGTGCCGCTCTGCCGCGTTGACGCCCCGGCCTCGATGCCCCATCGTTTCTCCCACCACATGGGCGCCCGCCCGGAAGGAGCCGCGTGATGACTGTGCTCACCACCACCACCGCACCCACGCGCTCTCGCGGAGCCGCCTGCCAGTAACCCCGTCCCGGGTTCCGCTGCCTGGCCAGCCGCCGCGAAGGCGGCTTTTTTCATGCCCCCGGGCATGGCCATGCATGGAGTCCCATTCTTGTCCCACCTTTTCGACGAACACTCGGCCGGCCGTTTCAGCGACCGCGAATCCGATGCCTCCGATATGCGCGCCATCCAGGAATTCCTGGACGAAGCCATGATTACCGAAGTCCTCAACGTCGTGAAAAGCGGCAAGGAAGCCACGGTCTACCGCTGCCGCGCCCATCCCTCCCTTGGCGTCCCCTTTGCCGCCGTCAAGTGCTACCACTCCGCGGTCCACCGCTCTTTCCAGCGTGCCGCCCGCTACGAGGAAGGCCGCGTCATCGGAAACGGCCAGGTCGCCCGCGCGATCAGGAACCGCACCGGTTTCGGCCGCGAAGCCCAGCTCGCACTCTGGGTCGACCACGAATTCGAAGTCCTCGGCGCGCTCCACGATGCCGGCGCCGATGTCCCCGAACCGTTCGCCTGCACCGATACCGCCGTCCTCATGGAACTCCTTGGCGACGAATCCGGAGCGGCGCCCCAGCTCCAGTCGGCGCCGATTTCCCCCGGCGAGGCTGACGCCCTCCTCGGCCGTGTCCTCTGGAACATCGAGCTCTTCCTGCGCGAGAACGTCGTCCACGCCGATCTTTCTGTATTCAACATCCTTCACGTCCCTGGCCGCCTGGCGATCATCGACTTCCCCCAGGCGGTCGATCCGCGCACCAACCCCTCCGCCCGCAGCCTCCTGGAGCGCGACCTCCGCAACGTCCTCGGCTACTTCAGCCGGCACCAGGCAGGCGTCGAGGAAGACCCGGGCTCCCTGGCCCGCCGGCTCTGGAACCGCTGGCGGCACGCCGAGCTCTAGCCATCACGCGGCGTTCCCCGCACTTCCCGTAGGATCTGCCCATGCACAGCCTCCTCTTCTACGACTACGTGCCCGATGTCCTTACCCGGCGCGACCCGCTGCGCCCCGCCCACCTCGACCTCGCTCGCGCCTTCCTCGCCGATGGAAAGCTCAAGCTCGCTGGCGCCTATGCCGACCCCGTCGATGGCGCGGTCTTCGTCTTCACCTCCCACGAGGCGGCCGAGGAGTTCGTCTCGCGCGACCCCTACGTGGCCAACGGCCTGGTCACCGCCCACCGCATCCGAGATTGGAACGTGGTCGTCGGCGGGTAGCGCCCGCCAGGATCCCGTCGCCCGTCACGCCCTTCCCGGTGTCGCGCGCGAACCGCCGGCGCCATCCTTGCGCGCCTTGCTCGGCTGCACCCGGCGGGGCTCCCCCGGCGCCTTCGGGTAGTGTGGCGGATACGGCGCATCGCCCAGGCCCGCTTCCGCCTGCTGCCGGCTCAGCTCCAGCAGCGGCTCCAGGGAGAACGCCCTATCGTCGATTCCCGCCGCCGGGTCGCCCCGCTCCGCAAACCGCCGCGGCACGTTCGCGATCGTGAAGTCCGCCAGCTCCACCGTCGCCACCTCGTCCCATTCCAGCGGCGTCGAAACCTGCGCGTTTGGTGTTGGACGCACCGAATACGCCGAGGCGACGGTCCGGTCGCGCGCATT
>JBBIVC010000268.1:0-3514 GCA_037439905.1 Thermoflexus sp. | reverse complement strand
TCGGTTACGGTCGGCAATTCCGCGCGCAGCGAAGTGGCAGCCTGGTCGATCGCGTCGGGAGCGCCGGCGAGGTTGACGCCGAACGCGAGCGCGGCCCAAGGCGCCCCGCCCAGGCCCGCGCCGCTGCCGGCGGGGCGGCTCCAGTCTCGAGCAATGCCCCGCTCTCCCGCGAGGAGAAATTCGCCCGCGACCTGTACGAGCACTGCAAGATGGTCAACCCTTCGCACGCCATGTGGCTCAACGGCTCGTTCGAAGTTCTCAGCATGGATGGCGAAGAGCTCACCCTCGGCTTCCAGCGCCAGATGCCCATGGACAAGGTGAACACGGTCTGCCGCGCCATGGTCGAGCAGCAGGCTGCCGTGATTCTCGGCCGCCCGGTAACCTTGAAGGTGATGTTGATCGACGGGAGCGCCCAGCCCCGCCGCGAGCCGCGCCGCGGCCATCTTGCCGAGGCCGCGAAAGCCATGGGCGCGACTCCCATCGGGAAGGACTGATATGGCAAAAAGCAGCGGCAACAACCGGTACCTTCGCCGGGGTGGCGGCGGCCTCCCCGGCCGCAGCTCCATGGCCGGGGCCAACCCCAACGCCCTCGCCCAGGCCCAGGAAATGCTGGCCAGGGCCCAGGCCGAGCTTGCAGCCTCGTCCGTCGAAGGCTCCGCCGGTGGTGGCGCCGTCCGGGTCACCATGTCCGGCGAACAGAAGATCACCGCCATCAAGCTCTCGCCTGACGTCGTCGACCCCGGCGATGTGGAGATGCTCGAGGACCTGATCATGGCCGCCATCTCCGACGCAACCGAAAAGGCGAACGAGCTCCAGCAACAATCCTTCGGCGCAATCACCGGCGGCCTCGGCCTGCCCGGGCTCGGCATCGGCTAGGCGCACCGGTGGCCGAAGGCTCATCCACTCCTGAGCCGATCCAGCGCCTGGTCGAGGCGTTCCACCGCCTGCCCGGCATCGGCCCAAAGTCCGCCCAGCGCCTCGCCTACCACATCCTCCGGACCAGCGAACAGGAGGCCGGCGCCCTCGCCCGGGCAATCCTCGATGTCAAGGAACGCATCCGGCTCTGCTCGCAGTGCCTGAACATCACCGAGGCCGACCCCTGCGCCTTCTGCCAGGACCCCCGCCGCGACCGCAGCGTCGTCTGCGTCGTCGAGCAGCCGCTCGATGTGCTCGCCATCGAACGGTCCGGGGGCTACCGTGGCCTCTACCACGTCCTCCACGGTGTCCTGAACCCCATGGAAGGCATCGGCCCCGAGCACATCCACGTGCGCGAGCTTGTCCTCCGGCTCCAGGCCGGCGAAATCCACGAGGTCATCATGGCGACGAACCCCAGCCTCGAAGGCGAGGCCACCGCCATGTACATCCAGCGGCTCATCGGGCCCGCCGGCGTCAAGGTCACACGCCTGGCCCGCGGGCTCCCCAGCGGCGCGGACCTCGAATACACCGACGACGTCACCCTTGCCCGCGCCATCGAGGGCCGCCAGGAGCTCTGAGATGACCGACCGGCCCCGGAGCTACACCACCGAGGGCGTGGTCATTCGCCGCCGCAACCTCGGCGATGCCGACGCAATCCTCACCATCTTCAGCCTCCAACACGGCAAGTTCGATGCCATCGCCAAAGGCGTACGCAAGCCGGCGAGCCGCATGCGTGGCCACCTCGAACCGCTTACCCGCGTCCAGGCCCACCTCGCCAGGGGCCGCACCCTCGACGTGTTTACCCAGGCGGAGTCCATCGAAGCCCACCGCGCGCTGAAGTCCGACCTCGACCGCGTCAACCTCGCCCTCTACTGCGCCGAGCTCGCCGACCGCTTCACCATCGACCGCGTCGAACAGCGCCCTGTCTACGAACTTCTCGTCGATGTCCTGAAGGCCCTCGATGGAGGCGCTTCCGCCCTCGCCGCGCGGTACTTCGAAATCCACCTGCTGGCGATCAGCGGTTACGAGGCCCAGGTCGATGTCTGCGCGATCTGCCGCCAGAAACTCCCGGAGGAAGAGAGCCTGTTTTCCGGTCCCGCGGGCGGATTGGTCTGCCGGCAATGCCGGCCATCCGCCACGTCAGGCCGCATCCTGAGCGTGCGCGCCATCAAGGTCCTGCGCTTCGCCCGGACGGTTTCAGTCGCCGAGTTCGATACCCTGCGCGTCAGCGACGCTCTCGCCCACGAGCTGCAGGCCGCGCTCGCCGACCTCATCCACCAGGTCATCGACCGGGAGCTGAATACCTCCCGGTACATGGACGAACTCGACCGGGCCAGCCGCATCCCGGCCCTTTCCGCGAACCATGTACAATCAGCCCAATCCACCAACGATTCACCGGAGCTTTGAATGCCCCTCTACGAGTACTACTGCGAGCCCTGCAACGGCATCTTCGAAGAGCTTCGGCCCATCCGCGAGGCTTCCGACCCGGTGCCCTGCCCCCAGTGCTACAAGGATGCGAAGCGCATCATGCCCACCTCCTTCGCAGCCTTCACCTTCCGTGAAGGCTACCCCCGCCGCATCCCCGACGACGGCACCTACTACCACCTGGGCAAGAAGGTTTCCAAACTCGTCAAGAGCGCACGCCCCAATGAGCACCCGGAGATCAACAAGCCCGAACCGAAGCGCAAGCGGAGCAAGGGCGAGCTCCAGGAACTCCGCGATATGCGGGCGGCCGCTCGCCGCAACGAGCTCACCGACCTCTACGGCAACCAGGTGAAGCCTTCGGAAGTCACGAAGCTGTACGACGAAGGCAGAATCCTCAAACAGGGGACGCCGCGCGGCCTCTAAACGCCCGGCCTAGCTGTTCCGCGTGAGCACGTACTCGCCGAGTTCCAGGAGGCACCGCTTCGTGTCGCTCTCCGGGAGGAAGTCGATCGCCTCGTTCGCGCGCTTCACATAATCGCGGGCGAACCCGAGCGAGTCGTCCAGCACTTCGGAATTCACGATCGCATCCAGCGCCTCGCGCAGCCGCGCCTCCCGGTCCCGCTTCGCCAGGATGAAACGCTTGATGGGGTTGTCCCGCGGGTAGCGTTCGAGGAAGAGCAGCCCCGGCAGCGTGATCGTGCCCTCCAGCAGGTCGCTGCCCACGGGCTTGCCCATCAGCGCCTCGTCGCCGGTGAAATCCAGCACATCGTCCACAATCTGGAAGGCCATCCCGAGGCTGTAGCCATACGTGCGCATCGCGTCCACGGTCCGCTCGTCGCAGTTCCCGAGCATCGCACCGCCCTCGGTGGCGTTGGCGAACAGCGCCGCCGTCTTCCCGCCAATGCGCCAGAAGTACTGCTGCACATCCTTGCCCACGTCGAAGGCCGCCGCATCCTGGTCCAGCTCCCCGCTCGTCATCTTCATCAGGGCCAGCGCGAACAACCGGGTGACAGCCAGGCTGCCGGTGCGCGTCACCATCTCGGCGGCGTTCGCGAACATGTAGTCCCCCAGCAGCACGGTCAGCGCATTGTCGAACACCGCATTTGCCGTCGGCCGTCCGCGCCGGCTCATCGCACCGTCGACCACGTCGTCGTGCACCAGGCTTGCGGTGTGC
>JBBIVC010000267.1:0-3555 GCA_037439905.1 Thermoflexus sp. | reverse complement strand
AGTCGTGCGTTCGTGGGCCACGAACCGTTCGCCGTCGCGCTGGGCGACACGATCCGGGAAGCGCGCGAGCGCGCCTACGACAACGTGCGGCGGATCCACTTCAAGGACGCCCACTTCAGGACAGATATCGCGCTGGAGGCTGTGGAATGACCAACCCGCTTGTTGCCATCCTGATGGGCTCGGCCAACGACGAACCCCTCCTCGAGCCAACCAAGAAGGCGCTCGACGACCTGGGGATCCCATATGCCGTCCGCGTGATGTCGGCGCACCGCACGCCGGATAAGGTGCGCGAGTTCGCCCGGCGCGCGGAAAGCGATGGGTTCGAAGTCATGATCTGTGCCGCCGGCGGGGCGGCCCATCTGCCGGGCGCGGTCGCGGCGAACTGCACGCTACCCGTGATCGGCATCCCCCTGGCATCGAGCGAGGTCGCGGGCGGCCTCGACGCCATCTACGGGGTGTTGCAGATGCCGCCGGGCGTCCCGGTCGCGGGTGTGGCGGTAGGGGCCTGGGGGGCGCGCAACGCGGCCTACCTGGCGGCATCGATCCTGGCGCTCAAGCACCCGGCTATCCGCGAGTCGTACAAGGCATTCCGCGATAAACAGTCCCAGGGCTGAGGCGGCGCAAGCGCTCACGGGGTCTTCCTCGCGACCCAGATCTGCTCCCTTCCGTACGCGGGCGGAGACTTGAAGTAGTCCGAGTACTCGGCCAGTACCTCGAAGCCGCACAGCTCGAGCAGGTAGCGCATCTCAAGCCGGTACGTCCACCGCATGCGGAGTACCTCCTCCTCCTGGCGGAGCACGTTGCCCTTCCTGTCGATCTCGGTGAAGCGCCAGGTTTCCTCGAAGACCTGGTCCAGCGGGTCGTTCATCCGGTCGGCCACCTCGATCCGGACCAGATTCCATGTCTCGGGGTGCGGGAAGTTGCCCATCGGCGTCCACCCGCCAGGCAGCGGGCCGGGGTCGAGCCGGTCGAGAAGCGGGTCGAAGAGGTTGACCGCCAGGGTGCCCCCGGGCAGCAGGTGCCGGTACGCGGATTCGAGACAGCGGCGCTGATCCGCGGGGGTGGTGAGCATCATGAACGAGCGGAAGGCGATGTAGACGAGGCCGAAGTGGCAGTCCAGCTCGAAATCGCTCATGTCTCCCCGCACGAAGCGGGCACGGCCGCGCACGGCGGCAACCTGGCGCGAGAGGGTGGCACGGGCGACTCCGAGCATGGCATCTGAGATGTCGAGTCCGGTCACGTCGATGCCCTCGCGGGCAAGGTGGAGCACCAGCCGGCCCGTCCCGCAGCCGAGTTCGAGGGCGGGCCCGGGCGCGGCGCGCGCCAGCTCCAGGTAGAACCCGGCATCCCCTTCCACCACCGGGAGGGATGCGGTCCGCGCGGCATAGATCTCGACGTTCAGGCCGGGCCGGGCGTAGAAGAAATCGGTCACGCGGGGAGTGTACGCCCTGGGCGTTCCCTGTTCCGGTGGGGCGGTTGCCGGTACGATGTCACGGTGATCCCACGTTACTCCCGCCCGGAAATGGCCGCCGTCTGGGATGACCAGAACAAGTTCCAGCGCTGGCTCGATGTCGAGATCGCCGCGTGCGAGGCGTGGGCCGAGCTCGGGCAGATCCCGGCCGAGGCCGCCGCGCTGATCCGGCAGAACGCCCGGTTCGACGTCGCGAAGATCCACGAGTACATCGCCATCACCCATCACGATGTCACCGCCTTCCTCAGGTCGGTCGCCGAATCACTGGGCGAGGAGGGGCGGTATGTGCACTTCGGCCTCACCTCGTCCGATGTCTGGGACACCGCGACCGCGCTCCAGCTGCGGGACGCCTGCGACCTGCTGCTGAAGGGCATCGACGGGCTCTCGGCCGTGCTCGAACGGCAGGCAGTTACCCATCGCAACACGCTCTGCACGGGCCGCACCCACGGCGTCCATGCCGAACCGACGACGTTCGGGCTGAAGCTCGCTGTGTGGGTCGACGAGATGCGCCGGAACCGCAAGCGGCTCGAGGCGGCGCGCGAGACGGTGGCGGTGGGCGCCATCTCTGGCACGGTCGGGACGCATGCTTCGGTGCCGCCCGAGCTTGAGGAGATCGTCTGCCGGAAGCTCGGACTGGGCATCGAGGCGGCCTCGACCCAGGTGATCCAGCGCGACCGGCACGCGCAGTTCGTCACGACACTGGCGATCATCGGCGCCTCGCTGGAGAAGTTCGCGACCGAGATCCGGGCGCTGCAGAAGACCGAGGTTCGCGAAGCAGAGGAGCCCTTCGACGAGGGCCAAACGGGATCGAGCGCGATGCCGCACAAGCGCAACCCGGAGCTCTGCGAGCGGGTGACCGGGCTCGCCCGCATCCTGCGGGGCTACGCGCTGACTTCGATGGAGAACGTCGCGCTGTGGCACGAGCGCGACATTTCGCATTCGAGCACGGAGCGGATCATGTTCCCCGATGCCACGCTCGTGCTCGATTACATGCTCCACATCTTCACCGGGGTGATGGACCGGCTGACGGTCTTCCCGGAGCACATGCGCGAAAACCTGGACCGCTCGTTCGGGCTGGTGTTCTCCCAGCGCGTGCTCCTCGCGCTTATCGAAACGGGCCTGAGCCGGCAGGATGCGTATGCCATCGTGCAGCGCAACGCGATGCGGGCATGGCGCGAGCGCACCCCGTTCCTCGACCTGTTGCTCGCCGATTCGGACGTCACCAGTCGCATTGGAGAGCAGGAGCTCCGCGGGCTGTTCGACTACGGGTTCTATCTGCAGAACATCGGCGCGACGTTCGAGCGCCTGGGCCTGTGAATCCCGACCCATCGAGCCCAACACGAACCGGACCCCAGCCGCCCCCGGCGAACGGCCTCCTGCCCGCGCGCAAAGTCATCTCGGCAGCCTGGGGGGTGGTGGTCGACCACCCGCGCGAGGCAATGCTCCCCCTGCTGGTGATCCAGGTCCCGGTGGCGGTAGTCACCAGCGGGCTGCTGGCGGTGCTGCTGCTCACGGTTTTCGGCGATGAGGAGATCGACACCACGCATGGGGGCCAGCTGCTCGCCGTGCTGCTCATTGGCGCGGCCCAGGCGCTGTTTGCGCAGGTGGCGCGGGGAGGCACGATCGTCTCGATCGCCGGCATGCTCACCGGCAAGCCGAAATCCCTTACTGAGTCGCTCGACCCGGCGTTCAACCGCATGGGGGGCCTGCTGGCGCTCGTGCTGCTCGTCTCCGGCGGCCTCTTCCTGGCGTTCATCAGCCTGGTGGGGCTGCTGCTGCTCCCGTACCTCGCGCTCCGGCTGGCGCTCGCGTTCGAAGCATTCATGCTCGAGGAGCTCGGGCCGCTCCAGGCGCTGGGGCGCAGCTGGCGGCTGATGCGGGGGCACATGCTCCGCCTGCTGGTGGTGGTGCTGCTCACCATCGCCATCCTTTTTGGGCCGTTCCTGGCGATTTCGCTGATGGGCGAGGCCGTGCGCGGCGACCGGAACACCGAGGTCGTCCTCGGCGCGGTGTATTCGCTGGTGCAGGGCGTGTTGCTCATCCCCATCGTGGCATTTGTCACCGCCACCACCACGGTGTTTTAT
>JBBIVC010000266.1:0-3593 GCA_037439905.1 Thermoflexus sp. | reverse complement strand
CCTGCGCATGGCGGGCAACGGCCGCCGCATGCTCGAGGCCGGCATCACCACGGTTCGCGACCTGGGCGCACCGACCGCGCTCGCGATCGAGCTCCGCGACGCCATCGCCTCCGGGCTCACCGATGGGCCGCGCCTCCTGGTCTCCGGCGCCCCGGTCACCACCACCGGCGGCCACTGCTGGTTCATGGGCGGCGAATGCGACGGCGAGGCCGGCATCCGCAAAGCCGTCCGCGAACGCGTCAAAGCCGGGGTCGACTGGATCAAGGTGATGGCCACCGGCGGCAACATGACACCCCGCACCAACACCTTCGCTCCCCAGTTCACGGTCGATGAGCTCCGCGCCTGCGTCGAGGAGGCCCACCGCCTCCGACAGCGCGTCACCGCCCATGCGCACGGTATCGCGGGCGTCCGCGTCGCCGTCGAAGCCGGGGTCGACGGCATCGAGCACTGCTCGCTCACCACGCCGGGGGGCTACGAGTTCGACCAGGAGCTCATCGATGCCATCGCGTCGAGAGGCATTGTCGTGTCGCCCACCGTCTCCATCGGATTCCGGCGCTGGCCGGACGATGGCCGCCGCGAGCAACGTGCCCGCATCCTCAAGGCGTTCTTCGATGCAGGCTGCCCTGTGGTGATGTCCACCGACTGCGGCATCCCGGGCGTACCGCATGAGGCGCTCGCCGCCGGGATGGAAGTCCTCCGCGAGGCCACCGGCGCCACGCCCGTCGACATCCTGAGGCTGGCCACCAGCCGTTCCGCTGAATTGCTGGGGCTGAAGGATCTTGGCGTCATCGCCCCTGGCGCGATCGCCGACCTCCTCATCGTCGAAGGGGACCCGACGGCCAACCTCGCCGACCTGGAACGTGTGCGTTACGTGGTCCGGGGCGGCCGCGTTGTCTTCGCAAACCCGGGGTAAACCCATGACCGCGTACCGGTGGCATCCCCTCACGCCCGATCGCTGGGCGGACTTCGAACGGCTCTTCGGGCGCAACGGCGCGTACGGCGGTTGCTGGTGCATGTGGTTCCGCCAGACCGGCAAGGAGTACGAAGCGAACCGCGGCGAGGCGAACCGCCGGACCATGTGCGCGCTGGTCGAACGCGGCGAAATCCCCGGGGTGCTCTTGTACGCGGATGATGAGCCCGCCGGGTGGGTTGCCGTCCAGCCGCGAGAGGCGCTCCCCCGCCTCGAACGTTCCCGCGCCGCCAAACGTCCCGACGATGCCGCAGCATGGTCGGTCGTCTGCTTCTTCGTCCACCGCAAGCACCGCGGGCAGGGCATGATGCGCCGCCTGCTCGATGCCGCGATCGCCCATGCCCGGGACTGCGGGGCCACGCTCCTTGAGGCCTACCCGAAGGACATCGATGAGCTCTCCCCGAGCACGGATGCCGCCTACACCGGCATCCTGCCGGTCTTTCTCGATGCGGGGTTTCGCGAGGCCGCCCGCCACGCGAAAGGCCGCCCACTGGTTCGGCTCAGCCTCGCCTGAACGCAGGACGCGCCCGCCCGGTTGCCGACGGCGTCGCCCACTCCTACAGTTCGGCCGCAGGAGGCAGAGGTGTCCGCTCCCACCCCCGGCTACACCTTCACCGTCATCGAGGCAGCCAACATCGAGCCCGGCGAGCTCGCGGCGGTCCGCGCGCTCTTCGCCGAGAACTACCGCGAGGCGAACATGGCCTACCTCGAGAAGTCCCTGGGGAAGCTTCGCTACCTCGCGCTCGCCCGTGACTCCCAGGGCAAGCCGGCCGGGTTCGCCCTCGGCGAATCGCGCGTCCTCGACCTCCCCTTGCTGCCCAACACCACCGTGAGGCTCGCCGGGCTCTGTTGCGTGAGCATGGCTCACCGCCGCCAGGGCCTGTTTGGCCGCCTCGAAACCCTGGCCCTGGCCGAGGGGCGGCTCAATACCGGCGAGCGCTTCCTTTCGGCCGGCCGCATGGCCCACCCGGGGAGCTTCCGCAGCATGAGCAAGAACGGCTCGGTGGTGCCCCGGCGCGGGGCGCCCCCAACCCGGTGGCAGCAGGCCGTGGGCGCCGCGATCGCCGCAGCCTATGGCTCGCCCTTCGACCCCGGGACGTTCGTCTGCAAGGGCAGCGGTGTCCCCATCGGCTACCCGGTCATCGAGCTCGACTGCGCACCCGAGGAGTGGGAGCTCTTCGCGCCTGTCGACCGCTCGAAGGGCGACTCGCTGCTCGGCATCAGCTGGAGCCCCGACGCGCCACCCCGCTGGGACGACCCGGAGGTGACCCCGTGACGGTGGGCCGCCTCTTCCACTGGGCCCGCATCGAGGGCCAAGGGCGGACGTACCAGTCGCTCCTCGATGGTCTCCGCGAACGAACGTTTCCGGCTGTCGAACGCGCTGGCGGGCACGCCTGGGGCGCCTGGTACGGCCTTTTCGGCCTCCGCTCGAACGAGCTCATCCTGGTCACCAGCTGGCCGCTCGACGCCCTGCCCTCCGGCCTCATCGGCGTGAGCCTCCCGCCCGGCGCAAGGGTCCTCGAACAGTACGAGTTCGTCCCTACCGTGCGGCCCGAGACGGACACGCCCATCACTCGCCCTGGCCTCTACGTCTTCCGCTTCTTCGATGTCTATCATCGCGATGTGGATGAGGTCGCCGCCCTGTCCCACGAGGCATGGACGACCTTCGAGAACGCCGCCAGCTACCAGGCCGAGCCCCAGGCCCTCTTTGCAGAACGCAACCGCACCGGCGAGACGGGCGTGATGCTGCTGCTGACGTGGTACGACGGGCTCGAATCGTGGCAGCGGTCGCGCACGCCCGCGCCCGAAGCGCGCGAGAACTTCCGCCGCCGGGCGGAGCTCACGCGCGGCACCCTCGCCATCGCCACCCGCCTCGTCGAGACGTGAGTCGGGGTCCGCTCGAACGCTGCTCGCCGGGTAACGCTCTCTATACCTGAACGCGTATCTCGTCGTTGACACCCTCGTGCATGGACGCCATCATCTTCCCGGATTCCGCCGACCGGAAGCGGGCAAGGAAGAAGAGCAAAATGGCCGCCCAGGATCGGGATCTGCTCGCAACGATCGAGCGCCATTGCCTGGCGCGCATGGACCTCGCCCACAAGCGCGCCCTGATCCTCGAGTGCCATGGTAAGAGCCACGAGGAAATCGCCGCCGCCGAGAACGTGAGCGTGGCAACCGGGGGCCAATGGCTGCGCATCGCTTCCTCCGAGATCGGCCTTTGCCTGCCCGCAGGGACGAAGGTCTCCAAGGTGGTCCGGGGCTACTGGGTGGGCCGCCATGTCGACGACTGCCTGGCCGACGCTGTGCAGCAGTTGCGGGAAACTGCGTCGTGATGCGGTCAAGGATGCCACAACCTGCGGGCCAACCGTTATCGAAAACCGTAGTCAAAACGTTACGGTTTCAGGACTGGCGTCCGGTATGCGTCGGTCGCACAGTACCCTCGCCTGCCGCAATAGGAGGGACTGCAGCCCTGGCAGGCGACAACGACGGCAAGCCAAGTCGGCAAACCGATGATGGCCAGGGCAGCCCACCAGTAGAACGCGTAACTGAATGCACCGGCAATTCTCGCGAACTGGCGCAGGCGACCGGCCTGACCGTTGACCAGGTACGTGCTTACGAATTT
>JBBIVC010000265.1:0-3600 GCA_037439905.1 Thermoflexus sp. | reverse complement strand
GCCGGCGTCCTCGACATGGACGGCGTCAAGGCGATCCAGCTCGCGATGATTGCGCATTGCGAGCGCATGGGCGACCGCGTAGCCATCATCGACACCCCGCCAGACCTGAACGCGCAGCAGGTGAAGGACTGGCGGATGAACGTCGCCGGCTACGACTCGAAGTACGCGGCGATGTACTACCCGTGGATCACCGTCGCCGATCCGACGCCAGGGGCCCGGAGCACCACGATCACGATCCCGCCCTCCGGCCACATGGCGGGGATCTGGGCGCGGAACGATAACGAGCGTGGGGTGCACAAGGCCCCCGCGAACGAAGTCATCCGCGGAGTCATCTCGCTGCCGATCAACCTGACCGCGGCGGAACAGAGTGTCCTCAACCCGAACGGCGTGAACTGCCTGCGGGTGTTCGCGGGCCGGGGCATCCGGGTCTGGGGCGCGCGCACGCTCTCGTCCGACCCCTCGTGGCGCTACCTGAACGTCCGGCGCCTGTTCAACTTCGTGGAGAAGTCCATCGAGAACGGGACCCAGTGGGCGGTATTCGAACCGAACGACGCCATGCTGTGGGCGAAGATGCGCCGCGACATCGGCGCGTTCCTGCGCGTGGTCTGGCGTTCCGGAGCCCTGTTCGGCGCTACGGCGGAGCAGGCGTTCTTCGTGAAGTGCGACGCCGAGAACAACCCGCAGGAAACGCGCGACCTCGGCCAGCTGATCGTTGATATCGGCATTGCGCCCGTGAAGCCGGCCGAATTCGTGATCTTCCGGATCAGCCAGTACGCGCCCGAGGCCTGATCGTCTCGACGGCCCAGTAACACAGAAGGAGCAAACGCCCAGTGCCCGCACGCGACACCGATCCCCTAACAGGTTTTATGTTCGCCCTCGACGCCGGGGGCAAGGTCCAGGGGTATTTCACCGAAATTTCCGGCCTCGGATCGGAAACCGAGGTCATCGAACACAAGATCGTCGACGGCTCGGGACGGGATCTCATCCAGAAGATTCCCGGCCGCCTCAAGTTCACCGATGTCACGCTGAAGCGCGGCGTCACGAAGACGATCGACATGTGGGACTGGCGCAAGAAGGTCGAAGATGGTGACATCGTTGGCGCCCGCACGAACGCCAGCATCACGATGTTCGATCAGAGCCTGACGCCGGTCGCAAAGTGGGACCTCATCAATGCCTGGCCCTCCAAGATCACGGGACCCCAGATGCAGGCGGACTCGACCGCGTATGCGATCGAGGAGATGACGCTGGTGTTCGAGAGCATGTCGCGCGAAAAGATGTAGGCGCCCCGCACGGGCCCCTGCTGAACGACCCGGAGGCAGGGGCCCGCGTGGCTCCTGCCTCTTCCAGTCTCGATGGCGCAGGCGATGAAGGTACTCCAGACCGAGTTCGAGTTCACCCTTCCGCGGGGCTATGTGGATGCGTCCGGCACGCTCCACCGCGACGGACGCATGCGGCTGGCGGCGGCGATGGACGAAATCGCCCCCCTGCGCGACCCTCGCGTGCGCGAGAACCAGGCGTACCTCGTCATCATCCTGCTCTCGCGGGTCATCACCAGGCTCGGCTCGCTGCCGCAGGTGACCCCGCACGAGATCGAGAACCTCTTTACCGGCGACCTGGCTTTCCTGCAGCGGCTGTACCGGCAAATCAACGAAGAGGGCACCTCGCTGGTACCGGTGACATGCCCGGAATGCGCGACCCCGATCGATGTGGATATCTCACGCCTGGGGGGATAGTGGGCTACCCCCTCGACCGGCTCAACGAGGAGGTAGCCTACCTCGCCTACCACTTTCACTGGCCGCCGGAGACTTTGCTCGAACTCGAACACCGCGACAGGCAGCAGTGGGTCGAGCAGGTGGCTGAACTGAACAGGAGACTGGCCGATGCGGTCCAGGAGAAGCACTGATGGCTGACATCAGCAGGATGACCGACCCGTGGGCCGGCTTCCACTTCACCGTCGAAATCGAGGGTGTCCAGGAAGCACGATTCACGGAGTGCACCGGCCTCGAGGCGAAGATCGACGTGTTCGAGTACCAGGAAGGCGGCGTGAACGACCGGACCCACAAGCTGCCCGGGCGGCGGACCTTCTCGAACGTCACGCTGAAGCGCGGCGTGACCTCCTCGACCCACCTGTGGGAATGGCTGCACCGGATGGCGATCGGGGCGGCCAAGCAGAACGAGAAGAAGAACATCTCCATCGTCCTCTACCGGAAGGCCGAGGAGGTGTTCCGCTGGAACCTCATTGGAGCGTACCCGGTGAAGTGGACCGGCCCCTCGATGCAGAGCGACCAATCGGCAGTCCTGATCGAGAGCATGGAGCTCGCCTTCCAGGAGTTCACCATTGCGTGAGGATGGTGAGCCGTGAGCCCGGAGGAACCGACCGCTCGCCACGCCCTCCCACGCACGGGCGACGACCTTGCAAGTGCGGTGCTCGGTCGCGCTGAACGGTACAGCCAGGGCGTGCTTGGACCGAACGGCGGACTGGATCGGATGTTCACCGCACCCCCCGTTCCCGACCGGGCAGGGGCGCCCGAGGCACCGGCAGCGTGGACGGGAGCCTACCGGCCCATCGCGGAGGGCCCGATGCCATCAGGCGCCGGCGAGGTAGGGCCATCCGAGGCCCGGGACGAGGAGCCCGGGGACATAGCGCCTCCCGGCTCGCCGGAGCAGCCCGGCGAAGGTCCATCGTGGGTACGCCGCCTTGAGAGCATCGCCGAACAACTGGAAGCGCGGATGCTGGAGCGCAATACGGCGCCCCCCCTCGAATCGATCGGCATGCCGGTCCCTGCCGAGGCCCCGCCCCCACAGCCCCGGCCTTCGGGCAGGCGTTCGCGGATCCAGGAAGCACCCGCTCCGGTCACGATCGAGCCGGGGGCAAGCGCCCGCCCGGCGTCACCGGAGCCCAGCCTCCCGGTAGCCGCCCAGGGGGGCACCGCTGCGGAGCCTACAACTTCGGAGGCTCCGCAGCCCGGGGCGGCTGAGGGGGGAGCCCCACCGCCGCCGGGAGGCGCGATCCAGCGAACGCCGGCTCGCGAGACCATGGGTATCCCACGCGTGCCGGGCGACCGCGTCACCGCACCAGCCGCGCTGAACCGCGAGACCCCGGCTGCAGCCGCGGAAGCCCCGCGAACACGGCCCGAGGCCGTGCCGGGGGACGTTCCGCGCCGAACACCATCCTCCCCGAGGGGGCAGCCGGCGCCCCCCAAAGCCGCCCGTCCCGCGGATGATGCGCCGGTGGCGCCCGAGGCCCAACCTGGACCGACCGCGGCCCCGCGGGAGGGAGCCAAAAGCATGGACCGAGCATCGGGCGAGACACCGGCGACCGGTGCGGCCAGCTCCCCTGCGCCGGTGCAACGGCGATCCGCGGCGCCGGAGCCGATGGCGCACGCGCCCACAGCGCCCGAAGCCCCGCCTGTCGCCATCCCATCGCGGCCGCCCGCTGCCCCGACGCCGGTGGGAGCGCCTTCGAGCTACCCTGGCGCCCCGGCGGAACCTGAAAGCGGCCTGGGTCCGCAACGGTCCGCAACACCCGACCTTCCCCCGGAGACGCGTCCGGAGCAGCCACCACCTGCGGGTGCGCCCCCGGCAGGAACGGAGAACATG
>JBBIVC010000264.1:0-3604 GCA_037439905.1 Thermoflexus sp. | reverse complement strand
CAGCCTTCTCCCTTCTCCCTTCTCCCTTCTCCCTTCTCCCTTCTCCCTCCTCCCTCCTCCCTCGTATAGTCCCGCACCATGAGCGCCTTCGCTGGTACCCGCATCATCGATTTCTCCTCCGGCATCGGCGGGCCCATGGCCACCATGCTCCTTGCCGACCTCGGTGCCGAGGTCATCAAGGTCGAACCACCGGGCGGCGACCGGATGAAGGACCACCCTGGTTACCTCTGCTGGAACCGCAACAAACGGGTCGTGACGCTCGATGTTCACCGCTTTGAAGGCCTGCGCGACGCCCGTTCGCTCCTTGCCACAGCCGATGCCGCCGTGTTCGACTGGCACCCGGGGGAGTTGGAGCGGAGCGGCCTCGACACCGTCAGCCTTCATGCGGCGAACCCCGCCTTGCTGCATGCATGGTTTCCGCCCTACTCCCCCACCGGCCGCTGGAGTCAGCTCCCGCCCGATGACGGGCTCCTCACCGCCCTCGGCGGCTCCGCCGCCCTCCAGTACTCCTACGAGGATCGCCCCACCTACCTGGTCACGCCCCAGGTGAGCTACGCGCAGGGCATGCTCGGCGCCGGCGCTCTCGCTTCAGCGCTCTTCGAACGCCGCCGCACCGGTCTCGGACAGGCCATCATCGTCAGCGGGCTCCACGCGAATGCAGCGGTCCAGAGCGGCGGCACCATCCGCACCACCGAGATGTTCCGCCTGGGCGGCCGGGGGAGCCGCGGGGGCGTGCCCAACTACCGCCTCTACGAATGCGCCGATGGCGGCTGGTTCTTCCTTGGCACGCTTACGCCGCAGTTCTTCCTCAAAGCCCTCGAAGCGACTGACATGCTCCACCTCATGGCCCTCGAAGGAGTGGACGGCGAGTTCACCAATCTCCTCAAGCCCGGCATCAACCAGCAGGTCATCGCCGCCCTCGAAGAGCGCTTCAAGGAAAAGCCGCTCGCTGAATGGCTGCAAATCCTCCACGAAGCCGGGGTGCCGCGCGGACCCGTCGGCCAGCCCGGGGAGTGGTTCGATAGCGAGACCGTGAGAGCAAACGGGATGCGGCTCGAGTTCGAACACCCGCGCCATGGTACCGTGGTCATCCCCGGCGTCCCCGTGAAGCTCCAGGCGACCCCTGGCAGCGTGCGGCACCTGCCCGAGCCCGCCTCGTTCGAATCCCTCGGCGGCCACACCCCGTCGCTCCCCGCCGAGCCCGCGCCGCCCGCCGGGGCCGGCCCACTTGCCGGCGTGCGCGTGCTCGACCTCGGCGCCTTCATCGCCGGTACGTTCGCGCCCGCCATCCTCGCGAACTGGGGCGCCGACGTCATCAAGGTCGAGCCACCCGAAGGCGACCCCTTCCGCACCTATGGCCTCGGCTTCGTCGGCTACAACCGGGGCAAGCGCGGGCTCGCCATCGACCTCAAGGACCCCGCCGGCCGCGAGCTGCTGCTCGACCTCGTCCGCGTCTCCGATGTCATCCTCGATAACTACCGCGTGGGCGTGCGCGAGCGGCTCGGCATCGACTACCAGACGCTCCGGGCGATCAATCCGCGCATCATCAGCTGCTCCGTTACCGGGTACGGCCAGTCTGGCCCGCTCGCCAGCGACCCCGGCTTCGACCCGCTTGTCCAGGCGCGCAGCGGTCTCATGGCCACCCAGGGCGGCGACGACGAACCGGTCTTCTACCAGATCCCGGTGAACGACACCGCGAGCGCGATGATGGCCGCCTTCGGCGTCGTCGCTGCGCTCCACGCGCGCGAGCTGACCGGCGAGGGCCAGGAAGTGCTCACCTGCCTGGCGAACCAGAGCATTCTCACGCTCTCCGGCGAGCTCACCTGGTACGAGGGCCGGCCCGCAAACCCGAAGGGAGGGCTCGACCTCCTCGGGACCAGTGCGCTCAACCGGTTCTACCAGTGCCGCGACGGCTGGATCCTGGTGGCCGGCACCGCGCCCGAGCACTTCCCGTCGATCTGCATCGCGCTCGACCACCCCGAATGGGCCGGGGGCATCATCGCGGAAAAAGCCCTGAACGAGCCGGTCCAAAGCCCCATCGCCACGCGCATCGCCGATGCGCTGTCGAACATGTCTCGGAATGAAGCGCTCGACAGGCTCCTGACCCGTGGCGTACCCGCTGCCCCCTCGCTCGATGCCGTTGAGGTGTTCGAAGACCCGTGGATGCACGCTTCAGAGTACTTCGAGGACTTCGAGCACCCCCAGCTTGGGTCCATCCGGGGGCCGCGCTATCTCGGCCGCTTCCTGCGCACAGGCAACGGCTATCCGCGGCGCTCGCCCCTCATCGGTGAACACTCCCGCGAAGTCCTCGCCAGCTGTGGTATCGAACCCGGCCGCATCGAACGGCTCATCGCCGCCGGGGTGGTTCGCCAGGCCTAAACGGCGACCTTCGACCCGCAGCGGGGACAGAACTTCGCCCTGAGCGGCACGATGCTGTTGCACCCCGGGCAACGCATCTCTTCGCCCGGCGAGGGCAGCAGCTCGCCGCACTCCATGCAGAAACGCGCGCCCCCCTCGTTCCGCGCACCGCACCCGATGCAGAACACCGGCGGAGCGGCCGGGGCTTTCGCCTCGGCCGCCCGTTTCGCGCCCTTTCCACCTTTGTCTTTCTTTTTCCGGCGTTCGAAGAGCTCCTCGAAAACCTCGAATAACTCGTCAACCATCGCGTCCCTCTCCCGTTCAGCCGGGGATGAGCCCCTCTTCGCCGATAAGCTCTCGCAGCTCTTCGATCGAAATATCACGTGGCGGCACGACCGCATCCGAGGGGACCAGTTCTTCGACTTCGACAGGCAGGCCGCGCGAACGGACGAGGTCGTGCATCGCCGCCAGGTGGCGCGCAAACTCCGTGCCATCGCCGGCCTTCACGTCCGCGTCCAGCTCGGCATCGATGACGTTCAGCGCATCGCGGACCGCCTCATCGACCTTCCATTGGCCCTGTCCCATCAGTCTGATGATCACGAGAGCACCTCCTTCGGCGTCCCGGCGTTGAGTTGTGCGCGCAGCCGTTCGAGCTCGGCATCGACCGAGGCCGCGCGGCCCAGCGCGTCGAGCTCGCGGTCCAGCGCGCTGCTCCCATCGAGGCTGTCCTCGAGCACGCCCGATTCGAGGAGCTCGTGGATCGCGGCGCCGCGGCTCTTCAGCTGTGCCGTCTTGTCCTCCGCGCGCTGGATGGCATAGCCCATGTCCGCCATCTCCTCCGAAAGGCCAGTGACCGCCTCACCGATGCGTACCGTCGCCTTCGCAGCCGTGTACTGCGCCTTCATGACCTCTTTCTTCGTCCGGAATGCATCGACCTTGGCCTGGAGGCGCTGCTCGGCTGCCACCAGCTGCTCCTGCTCGGCCTTCAGGTTCGCCACCTGGGCCTCGAACCCTTCGACCTGCGCTTGCGTCGCCGCCTTTCGCTCCAGGGCGACGCGGGCCAGGTCTTCGCGTCCTGCCTTCATCGCCTGGAGGGCCTGGGCATCGAACTTCGGGAGCTGGCCCCGCAGCTCCTCCGCCTGCAGCTCGAGCCGCCGCCGCGCTGCTGTCACCTCCACGATGCCTCGCTTGACGTCGCGGAGCATGTTGACTTGCTTCTCGTAGCTCAGGTCGAGCATCTCCCGGG
>JBBIVC010000263.1:0-3607 GCA_037439905.1 Thermoflexus sp. | reverse complement strand
AGCTCCAGGAATTCGACCTCGCTGCGTTTGGGATCAGCTGCATCGAGACCGCGGGTGGTTCGGTCTTCACGCTCGTGGAGCGTAGGGAGATGGACCTTGCGAGGGCCGTGCAGGCGCTCACCGCAGGACCGGCGAGAGCATTCGGCCTCGATGCCCGGGTGCCAGGGGCCGGGCGGCTGCAGGCGGGCCTCTCGCGCGACCTGGTCGTGTTCGACCCGGCCGCCCGGTGGCTCGTGAACCCGGCGGAGTTCGCATCGAAGGGGAAGAACACGCCGCTCGCTGGCGCGACACTCACCGGCGCCGTGCGCGCAGTGGTGTTCGATGGGAAGCTTGCGTACGAACGGGAGGCTGCCGGTGTCTGATGCCCTGCTGGTCCTGGCGGATGGGTCGGTGTTTCGCGGCCGTTCGGTTGGCGCCCCGGGCAACGCCGACGGCGAGGTGGTGTTCAACACCTCGATGACGGGCTACCAGGAGATGCTGACAGACCCTTCGTATGCGGGGCAGCTGCTGACCCTCACCTACCCGCTTATCGGCAACTACGGCATCGACGAGCGGGTCGACGAATCGGCCCGCATCCAGCCAGCCGGGCTCATCGTCCGGGAGGCGGCACGTCTGCCCAGCCATATCCGCTCCCACCAGACGCTTCGTGAGTACCTGGAGGCCCGGGGTGTGGTCGCGATCGAAGGTGTGGATACTCGCGCGGTCACACGGCGCATTCGCCGGCACGGCGTCATGCCGGGCACCATCACGACCACCGAGACGGCAGAGCGGGCGCTCGCGCGTCTGCGCGATTTGCCGGATTACGACAACGTGAACTGGGTCGAAAAGGTCACGACTGACCGCGTATTCGACTGGTCCATCCCCCCGGGCGAAGGCCGTTACCGTGTCGCGCTGCTCGATGGGGGAGTGAAGCGAAACATCATGCGGTCGCTGGAGGCGCGGTCGTGTTCCGTGCGCGTCTTCCCGGCGGAAACGCCGGCGGAGGAACTGCTGCGGCTGCGCCCGGACGGCGTGGTGCTTTCGCCCGGTCCAGGGGATCCGCGGTTGCTCGATGGGATGGTCCGCGAAGTGCGCGGCCTCATCGGGAATGCGCCGATCCTTGGCATTTGCCTGGGCCACCAGGTTGCCGCGCGGGCGCTCGGGGCCGGGACCTACAAGCTGCCGTTCGGGCACCGGGGCGGGAATCACCCGGTGAAGGACACGGTTACCGGGCACGTGACCATCACCGCGCAGAACCACGGCTACGCGGTGGACCCGGACCACCTGGACCCGGCGGCCTACGTAAGCCACATCAACCTGAACGACCAGACGGTAGAGGGCATTGCGCTCAAAACCGAACCACTGATGACCATCCAATATCATTCCGAAGCCTGCCCGGGGCCACTCGACAACGCATACATCTTCGACCGGTTCGTTGAGATGATGGCCGCCGTGCGAGGAGGGGTTAGCGCATGACTCGAGCCACCGAAATCCACCGCGCCACCGATAGCGACGCCGACTGCGAGGGCATCGCCGCGATCATGCGTGGCATGGGCGCCGAGAACGTCGGCCTCCAGGGCGAATTCGATGCGAACCGTGTCCGGAACTGGATCAAGCGGCTGGGTGATGATGGCGCAATCTTCATCGCCTTCGATGGGAGCATCCCCGTCGCGTTCGGCGCGCTGGACTTCGATACGGCCGCGCCCGATACCGGCTTGCTGGGGGTGTGGGTATTGCCCGACCACCGCCGCCGGGGCCTGGCGACGGACCTCGCGGAGATGCTGGTGGCGTTCGCGCGCGACCGGGGCTACCGGAAGATTCGCGGCCGCTTGCCAGAGGGCAACGAGCCGGCACTCAGCTTCCTTTCTTCCATCGGGGCGATGGTGCCGTTGCGCAACCCCGACATGACTTTCGAGCTGCCGCTCTAGGGTGGGGATCACGACGTATGGGGGCTACCAGGTGAGTGCGCGTCCCGCCATCCGCCGCCGGAACAACGCACCGGTGCGCCCGCCCCGGCCGGCGACGAGCGTGCCCGACTTTCTCTTCGCGCTGGCGATGTGCGCGTGGGTGATGGCGGGGATCTTCATCGTTGCCACGTTCACCTACGACGAGCTCTCGGCGGGCGACGCGGGGACCGACCTGGCGCGCCTGTTCGCGGCGTCGCTGGTCCTCGCGGGCGCGTGCGGCTTCCTCATCGGCGTGATGCTGCTGCGCGGTGAGCGGCGGCGCGCTGACCATTATGTGACGCCGGTGATCATCGGCGCGGTGATGGGCACGCTGGAAGCGATGCTCTTCCTGTGGCCTGCCGAGGCGTTCCTTTTTGCGCCGTTTGCACTTCTCATCTTCGTGTTCCGGCCCGTACGCCGCCATCTTTCGAGGATGGTGCACCCGGGCAGCGACATCTTCAGGTAACGGCCAGATGCAGCTGACGCCTGGACACCCGAACAGCCGCCGGGAGGGCGCCATCTGGCCCGCGACCCGGCAGTCCATCTCCGGAGGGCCCCAGTGAAACCAGCCAGTGTCCTGATCATCGGCTCGGGCCCGATCGTCATCGGCCAGGCGGCGGAATTCGACTACGCAGGCACCCAGGCCTGCAAGGCGATGCGCGAAGAGGGCGTGCGGAGCATCCTCGTCAACTCGAACCCGGCCACGATCATGACTGACCTTGACGTGGCCGACGCGGTGTATGTCGAACCACTGACGGTGCCGGTGCTCGAGCGCATCATCGCGCGCGAACGGCCCGAGGGGCTGCTGCCCACGCTCGGGGGCCAGACCGGGCTCAACCTCGCGGTGGACCTCTCCAGGGCCGGCATCCTCGAGAAGTACAACGTGCGGCTGCTGGGCACGCCGCTGGAGGCAATCCGGCGGGCCGAGGACCGCGAGCTCTTCCGCGACATGCTGGCCAAGCTTGGCGAGCCAGTCCTCGAGAGCGAAATCTGCGTCACGGTCGAGGAGTGCGTGGCCGCCGCGGAGAAGATCGGGCTGCCGGTGGTGATCCGGCCGGCGTACACGCTGGGAGGGACCGGTGGCGGCATGGCCTTCACCATGGAGCAGCTGCGGGCCGTCGCGGCCAGCGGTCTCGCGGCAAGCCCAATCACCCAGGTGCTGGTGGAGAAGAACCTGCTCGGCTGGAAAGAAGTCGAGTATGAAGTGATGCGGGATGGCGCGGGGAATTGCATCACCATCTGCAACATGGAAAACCTGGACCCGATGGGCGTCCACACGGGCGATTCCATCGTGGTGGCGCCATCGCAGACGCTGAGCGACAAGGATTACCAGATGCTACGCTCGGCGGCCCTCCGCATCATCGACGAGCTCGGCATCGAAGGGGGCTGCAACGTCCAGTTCTCGCTTGCGCCCCGCAAGGATGTGCGCGAATGGAAAGGCGACCCGGCCGACCCGCTTCCGTACTACGTGATCGAGGTCAACCCTCGCGTTTCGCGGTCGTCGGCGCTGGCATCGAAGGCGACGGGCTACCCCATCGCCAGGGTGGCCGCGAAGATCGCCTGTGGAAAGACCCTCGACCAGATCCCGAACGCGGTCACGCAGAAGACCACCGCCGCCTTCGAGCCCGCCCTGGACTACTGCGTGGTGAAGATCCCGCGCTGGCCGTTCGACAAGTTCGCCC
>JBBIVC010000262.1:0-3611 GCA_037439905.1 Thermoflexus sp. | reverse complement strand
GGGCCCTCGATGTGGTAGGCGCGGGTCCCCTGTTCCTCGCAGACTTCCTTCAGGTGGCGGGTGTTGGCGCTCTTGCGGCCGCCGACCACCACCATCACGTCGACCGTGGCCGCCAGCGCGGCCGCCGCTTCCTGCTGGCCCGTGGTGGCATGGCAGAGCGTGTTGACCACGTGAAACTCGAAGTTCCTGTCGCGCTGCAGGAGCATGAGGTTCGCGACGAACTTCGCGAAGTCTTCCATCTTGTGGGTGGTCTGGGCCATCACCCCAATCTTGTTCGGGAAGCCGCCCGGGAATTCGTCCACCAGCCGCCTGAGCTCGTCGTACGTGGCGCCGGGCACGATCGTGGCGTGCGATTGGCCCGCCTTGTCGATCGTCCACCCCATGATGCCCCGCACTTCCTTGTGACCGGGGTCGCCGAAGATGAGGACATGCCAGCCCTCGCGTACGAACTTCTGCCCGTAACGCTGGGCGCGGGTGACGATCGGGCAGGTGGTGTCGATGATCTCGAGCCCGGTGGATTCGAGCTGGCGGACTACCTTCTCGCCGACGCCGTGCGCGGTGATCGCGACCCGGCCCTCCCGGACCCGATCGGCGGTGGCCGCTCCCACATCGCCATCGATGTCATCCGGGCCGGGAAGCTGGATCACCCCGGAGCGTTCGAGGCCGCGGACGACATGGGGGTTGTGGACGATTTCGCCGACGGAATAGACGGGGCGTTCAGGTGTCGCTTCGCCCTCCATGATCTGGACGGCGCGGCGCACGCCCATGCAGAAACCCATCTCACTGGCTCGGATGATCTGGACCACGTGGCTCCTCGGTGGCAGTGCCCCCGGGACCAGTATAGGGAGGCCGGTAGGACTCGGGTAACAGCGCCTTGATGGCCTCGTAGATGCGATCGGTGAGTTCGCTCACCTGGGCTTCCGTCGGCCGGCGGACCGCCTCGACGTGAATGGGCTCGCCGATCGTGAACGTGAAGCGCGGCCGGCGTAGCACGACAAGGGGGTTCTTCAATCGTTCGGTCCCGGTGATGGCGCAGGGCAGCAGCGTTGCGCCGGTGCGCAGGGCGATTACCGCGGTGCCGGGGTGGGGCGGGCCCATGTAGCCCGTGCGGGAACGGGTGCCCTCAGGGAACATACCGATGACGCCGCCGCGCTTGAGGATGCGCTCGGCGTTGAGCATGGCGGCGAGGTCGGCATCGAAGCGGCGGACCGGGAAAGCCCCCCACGCGCGGATGATGAGGCCGAAGGGATTCTTGAAAAGCTCGACTTTCGCCATCCAGCGGATCCGGCGCCGCGCGATGCCCGCACCGATGATCGGGGGGTCGGCATTGTTCAGGTGATTCGAGACGACGATGAACGGGCCCTCTGCCGGGATCCTCTCGCGGCCGGTCACCTCCCAGCGCACCACCACCCACAGCAACGCCCGCAGCAGGTACGTGCACGTCCAGTAGAACGCCGGCACGAAAGCCTGGCGGCCTGGCAGTCTCAGGCGCCCACGCATTGCACCTTCTCCAGTGCGATGTCGAGGACCTGGTCGACCGAGAGTGACGTGGTGTCGATGACGATGGCATCGGGGGCCGCGCGCAGCGGGGCAACCTTGCGCGTGCTGTCGATGACGTCCCGCTGGTGGATATCCTTGCGGGCGTCGGCGTCGCGTTGTGCCTGGCCCCATTCGCCCGATTGTTTGCTGCGGCGTTCGGCCCGGGCTTCCTCCGAGGCCTCGAGGTAGAACTTCAGCGGCGCATCGGGCAGGACGACCGTGCCGATATCGCGCCCGGCGAGGACGGCCAGGCCCTGATCGGCGATCGCGCGCTGGCGGCGGACCATCGCCTCCCGGACCGATGGCAGCGCGCTGTAGAGGCTGACGTTGGCTTCGACCTCCGGGTCGCGCAGGCGGTCGGTGACGTCCTCGTCGCCGAGGAAGATGCGGGTGGTCGTTCCCGCCTCGACGCGGAGGTCGAGCGTCCGGACGAATTCGCGGGCGGCCGCGTCGTCCACGGGGAGCCCCGCGCGCACGGCAGCGAGCGTGACGGCGCGGTACATCAGACCGGTATCGAGGAACGCGTAGCCAAAGCGCTCGGCCAGCTCCATGCCGAGCGTGGACTTGCCGGAGGCGGCCGGGCCATCGATCGCGATGGGCGTGGGCAGCGAGCGCTTCATCGGGGACGCATCGTAGCGGATGGGAGACTATTAGCCACGAGCAGCTGCGCCTTCACGTTTGGCCATACCCGCCCGGTAGAGGGCGTCCACTTCCTCCGGTGTCAATTCGCGGAAGGCACCCGATCCCAGGCTCCCCAGGTGGAGCGGGCCGATGCGGATGCGGCGGAGGTAGAGCACCTTCCGCCCGAGGGCCGTCATCATCCGCCGGATTTCGCGGTTCTTCCCTTCGCGCAGGGTGATGAGCAGCCAGGCGCCAGCTCTCGGCCCATCCTCGCCCGCCATGGCCGCCGGGGGCATCGCCGGGCGGACCGAGACCGCGCGGAGACGGTCGCCGCCCTCCTCGACGCCGCGCACCAGCCGCTCCATGTCGCGCTTCGAGAGCACGGCATCGATGCCGACGAGGTACTCCTTCTCGACCTCGTAGCGGGGATGCGTGAGCAGGTCGGTGAGGTGGCCATCGTTCGTGATGATGACGAGCCCCTCGGAGTCCATGTCCAGACGCCCCACGGGGTGGAGCTGCACGTCGCCGATCGGGATGAGGTCCAGGACTGCCGGGCGGCCCTGTTCGTCGCGCGCCGTCGTGACGAACCCCGCGGGCTTATGGAGCGCAAAATAGCGGTAGCGCGTCTTCAGGACCGGGACACCGTCGACGGTGATGTCATCCGCCTCCGGGTCGGCGCGGGCGCCGAGAGTGTCCTGCACGACGCCGTTCACGGCGACGCGCCCGGCGAGGATCATCTCCTCGGCGACCCGGCGGGAAGCCACGCCCGCATTCGACAGGATCTTCTGGAGGCGTTCAGCGGGCACGGCGAGCCTCGATCTTCTGGCGCACGCGAGGGCCGAGCGCAGCAATCCCCACGGTCGCGCTGACTCCGAGCAAGCTGCCAAGGATGAGCCATGGCGCGTTCGACCCGCCCCCGGGAGCCGGTCGCACATCCACATCAGCTGCCGGCGTAGCCCCCACTCCCGCTCTTCCGGTGCCGGCAGCAGCGGGAGTTGCCGCAGGGAACACATTTGGCGCGCCCGGGGTGGTCGCCTGGGTCAACGCCCAGGCGTCGCCTGCCGGCCCGGTGAGCGGGTCCTTCAGCCCGAGGCTGCGGCCTTCCGGCGGCGCCAGTGGCGCCGGGTCGAAGATTGACGTGTTGTCGCCGTACGACATCTCGTCTACGACCGTACCATCCGGAGCGACAAGGCGGATGAGGTCGCCGTCGTTTCCCAGCCCGTTGCCGATGTCGCCGTCGTCAGGCACCGCGGCAATCACTCCGGAAGGGAGGGTGGCCAACTTGCCGGCGATGACCGCATACGCCCCGGGAGCGAGCGTTAGCGAAGGGAGGGCATCGCGCTCGGAGACATCCTCGATGGACCAGCCGCCAAGATCGATCGGCTCGGCGCCCGTGTTGACGAGCTCGACCCATTCGTAAGGGGCGTCGCGGCCCGGTTCGGGAGGGTCGC
>JBBIVC010000261.1:0-3614 GCA_037439905.1 Thermoflexus sp. | reverse complement strand
TCCAGCAGACGCAGGAAAACGGCCTTGGCGAATACCTGGACCGCGACGTGGTTGTCGCCCGCCGCGTGCAGTAGCCCTTAACGCCGCGTTTCCCATCGTGATGCTCCTGCTATTTCGTTCGCTGCCCGTGCGCTACTTTCAAACGCAACTGCCACCCCACCACAGTCCCGGAGCAACAACGTGAAGTTGGCCCGCACACTCTCCCTTGCGGTCTTCCTGCTCGGCGCGATCCTCCTCTTCGCCGGCGTCGCCTGTTCGGGCAGCGATGCCGAGGAGCCCGAGCCGACCCCCATCCCGCCCGGGGAGGCCAGCGCCACCCCAACGTCCACGCCCACCACGCCGCCCACGCCAACCGCCACGCCGACGCCGTTCGATGGCAAGGTGGCCCGGCTGAAGATCCCCCGGTTCAATGTCGATGCGCCCATCGAGGAGCTCGCCATCAACGACCGCAACGAGCTCGATACCCCGAAAGATGAGAACCGCGCCGTCGGCTGGTACTACATCTACGACAAGCCCGGGTGGGGTGGGAACGCCATCTTCTCGGCGCACGTCTACTACCACAGCATCCCCGCGCCGTTCGTCAACCTGGCGAAAAGCGTCGAGGGCGATGAAGTCATCGTGGTCATGGAAGACGGCACCCAGTACCGCTACACCGTCATCTCGAACAAGCGCTACCACCGCGACAACATGCCCATGGGCGACATCATCTGGCCGAAGGACAAGGCCGACTACGACGAGTGGATCACGCTCATCACCTGTGGCGGCGAGCTGGACTCGACGGGCCAGGAGTACGTGTCGCGCGATGTGATCGTCGCGAAGCGCGTGTTCAACTGAGACCCCTTCACGCTTCCTTACGCGGAGGGCCGATCGCGCATCGGCCCTTTTTCGCGTCCGCATCGGGATTTTCCTTCGTGGGATCGGGGAACCGCCCATCCTCGCCATCGGGCTTCTGCCCATTAAGGCATGCAAGGCACCTGCCTACGCTGACGCCAGCGAACCTTGCCCGGAACGGGCGCGCGGAGGTCGGTGATCATGCGCATGCGGACTGTTCTCCTGGCTCTCGCCCTGCTCGCCGTGACCGCCATGGGCGCGGCCGCCGGCAGCGGGCACAACGCGAACGCCGCCCAGCTCCTGGCCGGGTGGAACAACATCTCCTACCTCGGAGCCGCGAAGCCGCCTGCCGAAGCGCTCGCTCCGATTGCTGGCCAGTATTCCGCCGTCTACCGCTGGGACCCGGCGACCCAGTCGTACCAGCTCTACGCCCCCGGCGTCCCGGGCTTCGCCAACACGCTCACGGAGATCAGGCCCGGCGATGCTATCTGGGTGAACTACACCCAGCCCCAGGGCGAACTCAACACGGGCTCGGTCGGTTCCGCGCCAGCCTCCGGCTCCTCCGGCAAAATCAGCATCGCGGCGAGCACCTTCGTCCCCATGAACGACCTGGCCGTCTACGAGAAGGGGTTCAACCAGCTCGCGCCCGTGGGCACCGATGCCGCCTCGCAGCGCTACTTCGCCCCGGTCAACCTCCCCCATGGCGCCACCATCACCACCATGACGGCTGCGTTCGAAGGTTCGGGCGACACCGTGAAGATCCGCCTGGATTACACCGCCATCACGAACGGCGAGGCGTCCGCCGCGGTCTACAAGCTCGCCGAAGTGCTCTCCAGCGCCGGCGGCTCGCCCCAGACGGCGACCGCGTTCGCCCACACCGTCGATAACGGCGCGAACGTGTACTTCATCGTGGTGGACCTCACCGGTGGCCCCTCCTCGAAGCTCAAGGGCGTCTCCATCAGCTACACCTACTAGGAGCGCCGCACATGACCGCCTCGCGGACCGTCTCACGGACTTCCTGGCTCCTCGCGCTCGTCGCAGGTGCGGTGGTGCTGCTCTCGGGCGGCCGCGGCGCCGCGCCCGCCCACGCAATCGGCACCCCTGCGACCTACACGGTCGTCCAATCCCCGGCCAGCGGCGACGTCGAGCCCGGCGACTCCGTTACCTTCACCATGAGCTTTGCCACGGGAGCCACGGCCGTTTCGTTTCTCTACCTCGAAGGGAGCCTTGGCCCCGGCCTTTCGATTGCGTCGTTCAGCGGCGGCCTTGGGCCCGGCAACTGCACGGCCTCCGGCGCGAACAACCAGGACTTCTCGTGCAACCTTGGCAGCCTCGGCGCCAACACCGCGATCGCGCCCATCACGGTCAATGCCACGGTCCGCAACGTCGCCGATGGCACGACGATCGACCTCCCGGCGAGCGCCTTCAAAGCGAAGGATGGCCAGGCCGACCCGGGCGTTTCGCCCGCCTCTGATGATGCCGGACCTCTCACCGTCCGGAACGAGAACGTGCAGGTCACGCTCACGCCATCGCTCGCCGAGGTCTACGAGGCGGGCCTGGTCAACATCGCCGTCGGGTTGGCGAACACCGGCGGCGGCGCCACGGGCAGCTTCGGTGCCAGCCTTGCCGTCGCGGGCGGCACCGTCACGAACGTCGTCTGTCCCGGCGGCGGCCCGGGCACCGGTTCCGGGACCACGACCGCAGCGTGCACGGGCATCAGCATCGCCGCCAGCCCCTCTCCGTCGCAGACCATGACCGTGACCGTGAAGGCCGCGAACAACACCGGCGCCGGGACGCTGAGCGCCTCGGCCAGCCTGTCTGCGGGTATCTACGCGTCGCTCGGCAGTATGACGCCGCTCACCGTCCACGAACTCACGCTCACCGGGCCGGCTTCCGCTTCGGTGGGGGCGCCGGTCACCGTATGTACCACGAATGCGCCCGCGATCCCCGCGCTCGTGGCTGGCTACCCGAGTACCCTGAACCCGCTGGCCACCGGCGATTACGTCCTCACCCCGGCAGGGGGCGCCGCCGTCTCTGGCGTGGCTGCTGCCACCACCTGCCCCGCTGGCCAGCAGGGTGTCACGTTCACGTCGACAGCCGCGGGGACGGTCTCCGTCGTCGCGCGGACCAATGCCCCCGGCACCAGCGCGGCCGTGATTGGTGAAAGCAACACCGTGCCGGTCACCTTTGGCGGTGGCAGCACGGCCACGCAGCTCGCGTTCACCGCCTCCCCGGCCTCGGCCGTGGTCGGCGCCGCGTTCTCCACCGCCCCCGTCGTTGCCGTCCGCGATGCGGGCGGGACGCTCGTGTCGAGCGACAACTCGACCCAGGTGACCCTTTCGCTTGCCAGCGCGCCCGTGGGGGCGGTGCTCACCTGCGCCGGCGGCAACACGCGGACCGCTTCGGGCGGTCTCGCCACCTTCAACGCCTGCAGCGTCAGTACCGCCGGCGCCGGCTATGTGCTCCGGGCGACGGCCGCGGGGCTCACCCAGGCAGACTCGAGTCCGTTCGCCGCGACCACGCACGGCTCCGCGGCAAAGCTGGGATTCCTCGCGCAGCCAGCCGGCAACACGGCCGGGAGCCCGCTCACCACCCAGCCCGTCGTGGCAGTCCAGGATGCTGGCGGCGCAACCGTGCTGTCCGACAACACCACTTCCGTGACGCTGAGCGTGCAAAGCGGCCCGGGTACGCTGAGCTGTTCGACAGGCAACTCGCGAACCGTTAGCGCCGGGGTCGCCACGTTCAGCGGGTGTACCGTCTCGGCCCCGGGCACATACGTGTTG
>JBBIVC010000260.1:0-3622 GCA_037439905.1 Thermoflexus sp. | reverse complement strand
GGCAATCGATATCGGCTTTGCGCGCGCCTGGTCTTCGATCCGCGACTCGAACGTTTCCACGCTGATCACGTGTCTCATCCTCTACTGGTTTGGTAGCCAGTTCGGCGCCTCGCTGGTCCAGGGTTTCGCGCTCACGCTGGCCATCGGCGTGGGCGTGAGCATGTTCTCCGCGATCACGGTCACCCGGACGTTCCTGAAGATGGTCCTCGGGACGCCGCTGGCGAAGAGCGCCTTCCTCTTCAACGCCGAGGAAGTGAAACGAAGCAAACCCGCCGGCAGGGCGGCAGGCGTGGCAGGGGAGTAGCCAGATGCTCGACTTTGCAGGCAAGCGGTGGTGGTACCTTTCGGTCTCCCTGGTGCTGTTCATCTCCTCGGCAGCGGCCCTTGGCCTCTGGGGGCTCAAGGCCGGGATCGAGTTCACCTCCGGGTCGTCGTTCACCATCGAGTTCACCGAGCGGGAGGTATCGCAATCGGAGCTCCGGCAGGCGATGCGGGAGCTCGGCCACCCGGAGGCACGGATCCAGGGCGCAGGCTCGAACACGTACATCATCCGGACCACGGAGCTGGAGAACGCGCCCAGCCTCGATAGCGCGGCCGGCCCGGCGCCGCCGGGCGAGATCGATGAGATCGAGGCCGGGCTCCGGGACCGCTTTGGAGCGTTCACCCGCGAGGACTTCTCGACCGTTTCGGGCACCGTATCGAGCGAGATCGCGCGGTACGCGACGATGGCCGTCATCGCCGCCGCCGTGGCCATCCTGATCTACATCTGGGTGATGTTCCGCCAGCTCCCGAAGCCGTGGCGATACGGTACCTGCGCGATTGTCGCGCTGGTACACGATTCGTTCATCATCCTCGGCCTCTTCGCGGTGCTCGGCGAGTTCCGGAACACCGAAGTCGATACCGCCTTCATTACCGCGATCCTGACGGTCATCGGCTTCTCGGTGCACGACACGATCGTGGTGTTCGACCGCATCCGCGAGACCGTCTCGAACGACCCGTACGTGCCGTTCGAGGAAGCGGTGAACGCGAGCATGACGGAGACGCTCGCGCGCTCCATCAACACGTCGCTGACGGTTGTGCTGACGATCCTGGCGATGCTTCTCATCGGCGGGGAGACGATCCGCAACTTCCTGCTCGTCCTGCTCGTCGGGATCGTGGCGGGAACGTATTCGAGCATCGGCGTGGCGGCACAGCTGCTGGTCGCGTGGGAGAACAGGGACATCAGCAGATTCTGGCGGCGCCTCCGCGGCGCGGCCCAGGAGCAGGACGTAGCGGCCGAGCCAGCCTGAGCCGGTTCATCTGCACGACCACAGGGGGCACGGGAAATACCCGTGTCCCCTTTTCGTTACCCCTGGCGGAGGGTGCGCACATCACCAGAGCGCCGCGTGATGTGCAGGGAATCCAGGTGCTCGAGGAACGCCTGGGCGTACTTTCGGCTCGTTCCGAAGAGATCGCGAACCTCGGCCAGTGTGATTGAGCCGTTCGCGGCGATGTGGGCCCGGGTGCGTTCCACCATCTCCTGAAACACTTCGGCATCGAACACGACCCCGGCGCCGGTATCGACCACGCGCCCGCTCTCGGCCAGGAAGGCGAGAAGCGGCGGCGCCGGCAGCCTATCGGTTGGCGGGCTGAACCCACCCGTGCGCAGCGCCGCGAGGAAGGCATCCACTTCGCGCTGCTGCCCGGGCGTGAGCGCAGGGGCGTACCCCGGGGGCGCCAGCCCGGCCCCGGCCTCCGCGAGGGCTCCGCGGGCGACGGCATGGCCGACCACGAGATCGAACGCCCCGGCATCGAGCCGCAGGGCGCTCCGCACGTGTTCGCGAGGGGCGGCAAGGCGAAGGGAATTCGATTCGAGGTAGCTGTTCACCGCAGCGCTGAGGGCGGCCTGCTGGCTGTTCAGCCACGCGGCGGCGACTGCCCTCTCGCCTGTCATCAGGATGTCTCCGGAGCGAAGAAGCGCGTTGACCGCTGCTTCCACTGCTGCCGGATCGAGGGCCGAGCGGCGGCTCACCTCGGCGGTGGTGGCAGGTCCGGACAGGAGGACATCGAGGACGCGTTCTTCGGGGGCGCCTTCGAGCAGGCGCGCGAGCGCCTCGAGCGTGGGCGGATGGTTGCGGCGATGGCGCCGCGCGTTCACGGCCACGATGACGCCACCGGCGACGGTGTCGTTGGGCGTGCGGACCACGCAGTGGTCGCGCGCGAGCGCGGGAATTGGGTCATCGAGGACCAGCTGGGCCCAGGCCTCTTCGCCGGCGAGGAGGGCGTCACGGTCGAGCAGTCTAAACCGCGCCTGGGACTCGGCAGTTGCGCTGAGCACGGTGACACCGGCGTCGTGCGCGAGCGGATGGCCAAGCATCGGGGTGGCGCGGAGCCGGACATCGAGCGCCCGGGCAGGCACCACCGAACCGGGAAGCGCGAGGACCATGCCCCGCCGCACATCCTCCACGCGGATGCCGCTGAGGTTGACCGCTGCGCGGGTGCCGGGCTCGAGCCGGTCGACCCTGGCGCGGTGGCGCTGGAGGCCGCGCACCCTGGCGCGGACACCGCCGGGCTGGAGTTCCACTTCCTGGCCGACGGCGAGCGAGCCATCGACAAGGGTGCCGGTGACAACCACGCCGAACCCCTGGATGGTGAAGGCGCGGTCGATCGGCAACCTGGGGCGCCCCAGGTCACGCTTGGGCGGCGTGACATCGAGGGCGCGGTCGATGGCGCGCTTCAGTTCTTCGATGCCTTCGCCGGAGGGCGCGCAGACGCGAACCATCGGCGCGCCCTGGAGGCGGGAACCGGCAAGCACTTCTTCGAGCTCGGCCTCCACGAGATCGGCGTACTCCGGCTCAACCAGGTCGGTCCGGGTGATGACCACAATGCCAGCCGGCACATCGAGCAGATCGAGGATGGCCAGGTGCTCGCGGGTCTGGGGCATGGGCCCTTCGTCGGCAGCGACCACTAGGAGCGCGAGGTCCACGCCGCCAGCGCCAGCAAGCATGTTCTTGATGAACCGCTCGTGGCCGGGAACATCGACGATGCTGACTTCGCGGCCCGAAGGGAGTTGGAGCCAGGCGAACCCCAGGTCGATCGTCAGTCCGCGCTCCTTTTCCTCGCGGAGGCGGTCCGGGTCGATGCCGGTGAGAGCCTTCACCAGGGTGCTCTTGCCGTGGTCGACATGGCCTGCGGTGCCGATGACGTGCATGCGCGATTGAGTCTACCGGCTCGCGGCCGGCGCCGGCTGCAAATGTGCCAGGAAGCGAGCGCTGACCTCGCCATGGAGGAGCCTGCCCCGGCGAGTGAGGCGGATGCGGGGCTGGCGCTCGAGCACGCCGGCGGCGGCGCACTCGTTGATGACGGGCGCAGCAACCCGATCGAGCTCAATCCCGAAGCGAGCTTCGAACTCCTCCGGGCGGAAGCCCTCCACCAGCCGGAGGCGGAGTGAGAGCCAGTCGGCCATGGCCGTTGGCGGGTCCGGGCGGTAACTCGCCGCGAGCGCGGGCCGGGGCACGGGCGAGTTGTCGCGCACGGCGGCGATGTAGGCCCGTGGGTGCGCGACGTTTTCGTAACGCTCGCCATCGAGGTAGCCATGGGCGCCGGCGCCGATGGCGAGGTACTCGCGGTCGGTCCAGTACGC
>JBBIVC010000259.1:0-3653 GCA_037439905.1 Thermoflexus sp. | reverse complement strand
TCTCTTGAGGCCGATGGCGACGTTCGGCAACACCACTTCGCGCATGTACTTGTCCGTCATGAAGCCATGGGGCATCACCACATCGGCAACCTCGCCCGCCACACGCGCCATCGCATCGCCAACCAGCGCGAGGCCAATCTTCGGGTCCGGGTAATCGATTGGCCCCGGATTGAAGTTCGGGGTCATGAGGGTGAAGTGATAGAACTTGCCGACATAGTCCGGTTTTTCGCCGGTGCGGAACGAATGCCACACGGCCCGCATCATGCGGATGTACTCCTTCATGCGGGTCGCAGGCGCACCGGGCCACTCGACGCTGAAGCGGTTCTGGTTGTGGCCTTTCACCTGGCTGCCGAGGCCGATGGTGAAGCGGCCCTTCGTGAGGTGCTGGATATCCCAGGCTTCCATCGCCAGCACCGTGGGACTGCGCGGAAAAGCGATCGTGACGCTCGTCTGGATCTCCAGCTTTTCCGTGTTGGCGCCGGCCAGCGTGGCGGCGAGCATGGAATCGTGCTGCGTTTCGGGGGTGGAGGCGAAGTCGTAGCCGAGGTCCTCGGCCCGGCGAGCCTGTTCGGCGACGGTGGTCAGCCAGCCGCCACCGAATCCTGAACCAACTTTCATGCGGTCATCCTTCGGCCCGGGGTGCGGGCGGGTGTTGCGAACCGGAGTCTACAGACCGCCGGGACCGGATGCATCGCCGCATTGCGCCCCTGGCGGCGGTGTCCACGACCTTTCCCTTTACGTCAGGGTTGTGGCTTGCTAGTGTGTCCGCCATCGATATCTACCACTGCATCCCCGGGAGGGACCCACTTGGATTTCCGCGATACCCCCGAACAGGCCGCCTGGCGCAACGAAGTTCGCACATTCCTCGAAACCGAAAAGCCGAAAATCGACCCCGACGCGAACCCCATGGAGGCGATGCGCCGCGGCAGCAGCTACATGAAAGAGTGGCGCGATAAGCTCGCCAAGAAGGGCTGGGTCGCGCCCGCGTGGCCCAAGGAATACGGCGGCGCCGGCCTCAGCGTGATGGAACAGTTCATCATGAACGAGGAGTTCGCCGAGGCGCGCGCCATGAACGTCGGCGGCATGGGTACCTCCATGATCGGCCCCACCCTCATCATCCACGGCAACGAGGAGCAGAAGAAGCAGCACCTCGGCGCCATCCTCCGCGGCGAAGTGCAGTGGTGCCAGGGGTATAGCGAGCCCGGCTCCGGCTCCGACCTGGCCAGCCTCCAGACCCGCGCGGTCCGTGACGGCGACGACTTCGTCATCAACGGGCAAAAGATCTGGACTTCCGGCGCCCACAATGCCGACTGGATGTTCATGCTCGCGCGGACCGACCCCGATGCGCCGAAGCACCGCGGAATCACCTACTTCCTGCTCGACATGAAGAGCCCCGGCGTCACCGTCCGCCCGCTCATCAACATGGCGAACGGGCACCAGTTCAACGAAGTGTTCTTCGAGGACGTGCGCGTCCCCGCTCGAAACGTGCTCGGCGAGGTCAACCGCGGCTGGTACATCGGCACCACCACGCTCGACTTCGAGCGCTCCTCCATCGGCAACGCCGTCGGCCAGCGGCAGACCCTGGAGTACTACATGAAGTTCTGGAAGGAAAACCGTGGCCGGGCGGTCACCGGCAGTGCCAGCACCAAGGTGAAGGACGAGTTCGCCGATCGCTGGATCGAGGCCGCGACCGCGAAAATGCTGAGCTACCGGGTCATCACCATCCAGGCCGAAGGGCGCGTCCCCAACCACGAGGCCTCAATCGCCAAGCTCTTCAACACCGAGCTCAGCCAGCGCATCGCCCGCACGGCCATGAAGCTCATCGGCACCAATGCCCTGCTCATGGGCTCGGAGGCGCCGATGAAGGGCCGCGCCCCGCAGAGCTACCTGCAGACCGTCTCGAGCACCATCGCGGGCGGCACCAGCGAAGTGCAGCGCAACATCGTCGCCACCCGCGGCCTGGGCCTGCCCCGCGCCTGAGAAGGTCCGTCGCCGCACAGCAAAAGGCCCGGGCATCGCCCGGGCCTTTTGCCTGCCCTCGCCGTTGGCTTAGTTGCCAATCGGCGGGATGAACTGCTTGAACGTGGCCGGCATCATCTGCGAAAGCTCGTCCGTGGTCCACGGTTTGTTGCCCTGGAGGACCACCTGCGGGGCGATGTTGTTGTAGAGCGTGATGCTGTAGCCCCTGATGCCGAAGCAACGGCCGCTGATCCAGCCGCCCTCATCGCTCGCCAGGTAGACCAGCGGCGGCGCGATGTTGGCCGGGTCCCGTTCCGTGCCCTTTGCTTCGTCGGCATGGACACGCTGGGCGCCGCCGGCCGCGCGCGCATCGGGCACCGTGTCGGTCATCCGCGTCGCGGCGCCGGGCCCGATCGAGTTCGCGGTCACGCCATACCGGCCGAGGGCGCGTGCACAGCTCAGGGTGAAGCCCCAGATGCCCATCTTCGCGGCTGCATAGTTGGGCTGGCCGGGCGCGCCGAAGAGGCCCGAACCGGACGTGAAGTTGATGAGCCTGCCGCCATTCCGGGCCTGGCGCCAGTGGATCGAGGCGAACCGCGTGGTGGCGAAGGTGCCCTTCATGTGCACGCGGACCACCGCGTCCCACTCTTCCTCGGTCATGTTGAAGACCATGCGGTCGCGGAGGATGCCGGCCACGTTGACCAGAATGTCGAGCTGTCCCCACGCGTTGAGGGCCGTGCGGACCAGGTCCTCGGCCTGGTCCATATCGGCGACATCGGCGTAGTTGGCGATGGCCTCGCCGCCGGCTGCCTTGATGTCGGCCACCGTCTGAGCCGCGGGAGTGTTGTCCTGGCCTTCGCCCGCTACCGAGACACCCAGGTCGTTGACCACAACGCGGGCGCCCTCCTTTGCAAAGAGCAGCGCCACCTCGCGGCCAATGCCACGGCCGGCGCCGGTGATGATGGCGGTCTTACCTTCGAGCTTTCCTGCCAAAGCGAGAATCCTTCCTTCGGGAGTGATGCGCCGAAAGCTTACGCTCACGTGAAGGATCGCGAAACAGCAGCCGCCTAACCGGCGAGCATGACTACGGCAACGACCACCCCGTAGGAAATGACGGTGACGCGCAGCCACCTGCGGCCGAGCCTGCGCGCGATCCCCACGCCGTAGTAACCCCCCGCCAGGGCGCCGGCCGCCATGACGACGGCCGGGAGCCATTCGACCGGCCCGAACGCGGCGAAGTACAGCACGGCCACGAGGTTGATCAGCGCCGAAAGCAGCCCCTTCAGCGCGTTCGAGTGCTGGATGTCGTCCGGCAGCAGGATGCTCAGGACCGCGAGCGTCATGATCCCCAGGCCGGCGCCGAAGTACGCGCCATACATCGCCAGGAGCACGATGCCGAGGTGCAGCGCGAGGGGCACGTGGTCGTCGGCGCGCGAAACCAGGCGGTGCGCCGCCGCGAAGCGCCCGAGCGGATCCTGGAACGCCATCAGGGCGCACGCGAACAGGATCAGAAACGGAACGATGGCATCGAAGGCAGACTCCGGCGTGGCAAGCAGGATGACCGACCCCAGCAGGGCGCCCAGCACGCTCGGGAGCACCAGCGCGACGATGCGCTTGCGCTGCCGCTCGAGCTCGCCACGGTAGCCAATCGAACCGCCGATGTACCCGGGCCACAGGGCGACTGTGTTGGTCAC
>JBBIVC010000258.1:0-3676 GCA_037439905.1 Thermoflexus sp. | reverse complement strand
GGCACCTTCCACCGGAGAGCCGTTGCGATGTGAACGGCGTCCTTGGGCGCGACCCGCGTGAGCGTGCCGGTACGCGGAAACCGGCGTACGAGTTGGCGCGCAATTTCCGCCACCAGCGGGTCGACGTCGGCACGAACGATGAAGTCCTGGGCGAAGAACTCCCGGATCATCCGCTCGTCGTCATCCGAGATCTCGTCGTTCAATTTGACCACTTCAACCTCGGCGTAGGCCGAGACGACAATCTCGAGCTCACCGGAGCGTGCCCGTTCGACGAGCGGCCTTACGTGCTCCTGCGCCCGCGGGGCCCCGGACAGGTAGTCGATGATGACGCACGGGTCCCATACGCGTCGCGGCTTTGATGCCACCCTACTCGTCTCCCGCCGCTCTCAGGTAATCCACAGAATCCGTTTCACCGGTGAGGCTACTCACGGTCGCCCAATACGAACGCCCCGGCTGCGGCCTGACGGCTTCGAGGTTTTCAACATGGGTGATGGAGCGGGGCCGGCCATCGGGGAAGTAAGAGACGAGACCGGATACACGCACCCTCTCCCTCAGAAGCGCTTTGACGTGCTCGGTCTGGGCCGCATCGAAATAGCAGCGAACCGCGTGCCCGGAGAGCCGTTCCCAGATGGTGAACCTCGGGCGGCGATGGACATCGATGGCTTCCATGGTGCCCTCGAGCGAACCGAGGGACGTGATCTCCTGTCCAAGAATGCTCCTGACACGCTCGGCGGTGGCGGGGGTGATGCTGGATTCCCCCCAACCCTCCGATTTGAGATCGAGCGCGCTGATGCCGCGCCGAAACGCTTCGTGAATCCGAAGGAGGTCTTCGAGCTCTTGCTCGGAGAAATAGTCTGGCGGGCCGGCGCTGCCTGCCTGGGCGATGGACCACACGCCATCGACGATGGCGTGTGAGGTGGGCATGATCTCGACGTCAAGCGCCTCGGGTTCGAGGACAAGCGTCGGGTTGCTCGACGAGATGCGCTCGACGTACCAGGCACGAGGACGCCGGCTGATCCGCCGGGTGACTGCCCGATCCACATGCTGAACCAGCCGCCGGATGTCGTGAACGGCGCGCTCGAACGCGGCCAGGCTGACGCGTTCGCCCTGTGGCACTATCGCAACGGTCAGCAGGTCTCTCATGTGTGCTATCACCGGGGCCGCGAGGCTGGCCTTCTAGAGCAAGGGCTGCCGTGCTGGCGGGCTACGACAGGATTGTACCAGTCCCCGCAATCCGCCAGCGGTAGCAGGAGGCCCTGAGCACCCCCGGCCCTGGTGGCCGGGGGTGTTTTTCGTAAGTGCGGGCCAGTTAACTCTTGCTAGTGGGCGGCGTTACAACCTTCAGGGGCACCGCAGGGGTGCCCCACCGCTTCGCCGCCCTGTGCTGTTTCGCCCCGGGAGGGTGCTTGTCTGACGAACACTTAGACCTGCGCGCCGGGAGGGACCTGATCCTCCGGCAGATGCGGGCCCAGTGGCTGCTGCTGACGATCGCGTTCGCGGCGGGCCTTTCGTGGGGCCTGTTGCGGCTGGTCGTGCCCGTGCTCACGGGAATCACCATCGATGAGGCGATCATCCCGCGGAAGACGGGCCTGTTGCTCGGGCTGGTCATCGCGCTGGTGACGGTGGTCGCGTTCCAGGCGCTGTTCGCCGGGCTGCGGCGCTACTGGGCGATGCGGACGAGCTACCGCATCGAGGCCGACCTGCGGCTGGAGCTGTACAACCGGGTGAACCGGCTCTCGTTCGACTACCACGACCGCACGGCCACCGGGCAGTTGATGTCGCGCGGGAGCGCGGACCTGCACGAGGTGCAGGCGTTCCTGGTGAACATCCCGATCAACTCGGCGTACCTGCTGATGGCGATTGGCGCGTTCGTGATGCTGGTGCGGACGAGCCTGCTGCTGGCGGTCCTGGCGATGGCGGTCTACCCGGTGGTGACGTGGCTGAGCGTGCGCTTTTTCAACCGGTTGGGGCCAGGGACAGAGGACGTGCAGCAGGGCCTGGCCAGCCTGGCGAGCACGGTGGAAGAGAACATCGCCGGGGCGCGGCTGGTGCGGGCGTTCGGGCGCGAGGAGCACGAGATCCAGAAGCTCGAACGGGTGGCGGGCCAGGTGCGGCGCGATTCGATGGGAGTGGTGCGGCTGCGGACGGTGTACACGCCGCTCTTCCAGTTCCTGCCGGGCGTGGGGCAGCTGGTGGTGCTCGGCTTCGGCGGCTACCTGGCCACCGAGGGGAAGATGACGCCCGGCGAGCTGGTGGCGGCGCTGCAGTACCTGAACATGCTCGTGTGGCCGGTGCAGAGCCTGGGCGACATGATCGCGAGCGGTCAGCGGGCGATCGTCTCTTCGGCGCGGGTGTGGAACGTGCTGAAGGAGGAGCCAACCGTGACGGAACGCCCGCACGCGCGGCACCTGCCGGCGGGCGGCGGAGAGATCGTGTTCGAAGGGGTGACCTTCGGCTACCAGCCGGGGCGGCCGGTGCTGCGGGAGTTCGACCTGCGGGTGGCCCCGGGGACGTCGGTGGCGCTGGTGGGGGCGACGGGCAGCGGGAAATCGACCGTGGCGCGCCTGTTGCCGCGCTTCTACGACACCGACGAGGGCCGGGTGCTCATCGATGGGACGGACATCCGTGAGCTGCGGCTGAAGGAGCTGCGGCAGAACATCGGGATCGTGTTCGAGGATACGTTCCTGTTTTCGGATACGGTGCGGAACAACATCGCCTATGGGCGCATCAATGCGACGGACGCGCAGATCGAGCGCGCGGCGCGGCTGGCGCACGCGCACGAGTTCATCACCGGGCTCGCGGAAGGGTACGACACCGTGGTAGGGGAACAGGGGTTCTCGCTCAGCGGGGGGCAGCGGCAGCGGATCGCGATCGCGCGCGCGATCCTGATGGAGCCGCGCATCCTGATCCTCGACGACGCGACTTCGAGCGTGGATGCGCGGATGGAGGAGGAGATCCGCTCGGCGCTGAAGGAGGTGATGGCGGGGCGGACGACGGTCATCATTTCCCACCGGCTCTCGACGATTTCGCTGGCCGACCAGGTGGTGCTGGTGGATGAGGGGCGGGTCGCGGCGACGGGGACGCACCAGGAGCTGATGGCGGGCAGCCGGCGCTACCGCGAAGTGCTGGGTCAGCTGGAGGCGATGGCCTCGTGAGCGATGACGTCACCGAACTGCCGGGCGAGGGCCGGAGCGCCGGCGGGCTGCGCGGGGCGGCCGGGATGCTGGCGCCGCGCTGGCGGGCGATTTTGGTGGCGACGGCTTCGATCTGCCTGTTCACGGGGGCGAGCCTGGCGAAGCCGCTGGTGATCCAGTACGCGCTCGATAGCGGCGTGGCGGAGGGCGATAAGGGCGCGCTGACGCTCGCCGCCGCGCTGTTCCTGGGGTTGATCATCACGATTTATGTCTTCCAGGCGGCGAGCACGTACCTGGTGAACCGCATCGGCCAGGATTTCCTCTACGAGTTGCGGCTGCGGCTGTTCACGCACTACCAGCGGATGTCGCTGGCGTTCTTCGGGCGGGAGAACGCGGGGCGGCTGGTCGCACGGATGACCTCGGACGTGGCGACCATCAACGACGTGCTGAACAACGGCTTCCTGATGGTGGTGCAATCGACGCTGACGCTGCTCGGGGCGACGGTGATCCTGCTGGTGCTGAGCTGGAAGCTCTCGCTGGCG
>JBBIVC010000257.1:0-3682 GCA_037439905.1 Thermoflexus sp. | reverse complement strand
TCGTATAGATCGGCTGCATTGTGCTGTTCGCCGGCTGCAGTCGCACGCGGCCACCCTCGTGGTAGATCCGCTTCAGCGTCACTTCCTCGCGATCCTTCAGCCACACCGCCACCTTGTCGCCATCCGCGGCCGACCTGGCCGGCTCCAGGAACACGATGTCACCATCGTCGATGAGGTCCTCGATCATCGATGTGCCCTTCACGCGCAGCGCGAAGACGTTCGTCTTGCCCCGCACCATGTCCTCGGTCACGGCAACCACATCCTGCGCCTCGGTGCCGAACCGGTCGCTCGTTGGCACCGGGATCGGCTGGCCCGCCGCAATCGCCCCCAACACCGGGATTTCGACGATGCGGGCCCTCCGCCCCCTCGCCCCCAGCACCTCGATCCCGCGCGAAATCTCCCGGTCTCGCCGGATATAGCCCTTCTCTTCCAGCTTCCGGAGGTTGTAATCGACCACCGACGTGCTGCTGATCCCGCACCCCTCCTGGATGTCCCGGATGCTCGGCGGGTAGTCCTTCTCCTCGATGAACGCCCGCAGGAACTCGAGGATCTGCTCTTGCTTCGGCGAGAGATCTTTCATTCGATTGATGCCTTTCGAACGCATGTTCGCGCCGAACGTTAGCAAACGCAAGCGGTTATCGTCAAACGCGTTCCGAACACCCTGCAATCCCGCACCTGGCGGCGAGCGCCGGGTTGCGACCCGCTACCCGCTCGGCCACCATAGGTTCGTCCCTCCTCCCATTCCGCAACTCAAGAACCGGACCCACCGCCCATGCCCACCGCCCTCGTGATCGCCGCCCACCCCGACGACGGGGAGTTCGGTTGCGCCGGGTACGCCGCCCGCCTCGCCAGCCAGGGCTGGGACGTCTTCTTCCTGGTCACCACCAACGGCGCAAAGGGCACAGAAGACCGCACCATGCCCCGCGAACGCCTCATCGCCAGCCGCATGGAGGAGCAGCGCGAGGCCTGCCGCCGCCTGGGCGTCCGTGATGTCTTCTTCCTCGGCTTTGAGGACAGCGAACTGGTCTACACCCGCGAACTGCTCGAGCGCATCGTCTGGCACATTCGCACGCTCCGGCCGCACACCGTGCTCACCCACGACCCGACCGACATCATCATCCGCGATAGCTTCATCAACCACCCCGATCATCGCGCCACCGGCGCCGCCGCCCTCGATGCTGTCTATCCCACGGCGCGCGACCACCTGAACTTCCCCGGCCACCTGGCGGTCGGCCTCGAACCACACAAGGTCCGCGAAGTGCTCCTCTGGAACACTAACCACCCTAACTTTGACGTGGACATCACTGACCTGGTCGATCTCAAGATCCACGCGCTCCAGGCCCACGTCTCCCAGTTCGGGAACCAGGACGACTTCGCCGCGTTTTCGCGGGAGCGCTGGCGCAGCGAGGACGGGCGCTACCTTGAGCGTTTCCGCCGCCTCGAACTCCAGTTCTGAGCCTCACGCGACAATGAGCCGCAGCAGGTCGTTCCCGGCCACCAGCTCCCTGCCCCGTTCCGCCAGGCCAGAGATGGTGCTCTTGTCGCGCTGACCCAGCAGTGCACCCAGCTCGCTCAGGCTCCGGCCACGCTCGTGCAGCGCCGCCACCGCCACCGCCCGGGCCTCGGCCACCGCGGCCCGGCGCGAGCGCCCCGCGATTTCGTCCACGGTCACGCCGAAGTGCCTGCCAATCCGTTCCAGCAGCTCGCGCTCGCCGATGACTCCGCTGGTCGCCTCGGCCAGCGCAAGCCGCCCGAGCTCCGCATCGAGCCGCGCCGCATCGAGCATCTGGCTCCGTTCGAGCGAGACCGCGGCGTGCACCGCGCCGAGCAGCAACCGGACCGACGGCACCTCGCAGCCGGCAATTCGCTCCGTTGCCCACACCGGCAGCGATGCGCGCAACCGCCGCGTCACCCGTTCGATGAACGCCCGCCGTTCGGCGATCCGGAAGGGCTCTACCCGCGTCACGATCCCGGCAACTAGCCGCGAGGTCAGCCGTTCAGGCAGGTCCAGCTCGAAGGGGTGCTTCTCGCTCGCCACCACCACATGCCCACCACCGTGGCAGACCGCGTCCATCGTGTGCACGAGCTCGTCCTGCGTCCGCTGTTTCCCCGCCAGTTGCTGCAGGTCATCGATCACCAGCAGGTCCACCATGCGCACCAGCGATCGGAACTCGTCGGCCCGCTCCTTCCGCATCGCTCCCAGGTAGCGGTTGGCGAACTCCTCTCCGCTCAGGCACGCGACCGCCCGGCCCTGGTCGGCTGCCCGGCAGGCCAGGGCGTGCAACAGGTGGGTCTTCCCCATGCCCGGGGCGCCAAAAATGACGACAGGGCTGATCCGCAACTCCAGGTCGTCCACCAGCGAGAGGCACGATTGGAGCGCGAGCCGGTTCCCCTCCGCCGCCTGGTACTCCTCGAACGTGAACGAACAGTTCACCTGCCCCACCACCGGGCCCCGGCCCTTCGGACGGTCCGCGGCGCCGGAAGCTTCAGGCTCGCCCTCGTCCAGCGCCGCCCCCCGGGGCACGAACACCACGCCGATGCCGGCGCCGAACACCTGCGTCGCGGCCCGCTCCACCACCACTTGCAGCCGCTGGTTCAGCCACGAACAGGCCATCTCCGAGCCAGCCTCAACCACCAGCTCCCGCCCGCTCAGCCGCACCGCCCGCGTCCCCCGCAGAAACGTCGCGAAGTTGTGCGGGTTCAATTCGAGCTCGAGCCGCCCCAGGACACCCTGCCAGGAGCGCGCCAGTTCGCGGTCGCTGCGCGGCAACAGGTCGTCCATCGAAGGGCACACTCCTTCCTCCCGGTTGGCTCCGGGTCTCGCGCGGCTGGGGCCTTGCTGCGGTTATCGTCGGTGGTACAGAGCCGGCCGCCCGGGTGGTCCCGGGCGCCCGCCTTGCGGCGCAGGGCGTACGGTAGTCCGGGCAGCGCCCCGGTTCAACGCACTTATGTTCTAACCTTCACGCTTCGCACCCAGTTTTCACGCCCTCGCGCCCTTATGTGGGAATCCCAATCCGCGCCCCGAATCTCCCCTAACAGGCAACCCGCTTTCCGTCGTCCGGGCGCCTACTTTTCGAAATGGGCGCACCCTTACGCCGCCTCACCGATCTCCCACCGCCGCAGCTGCCTGACCGCCAGGGAAACCGTCGCCGCCGTCGCGATGGCCGCGAAGGCCCACGCCTCACCGGCGTCCAGGCGCGGGTTGAACACCCTCGCCGGCACATCCACCAGCGTGTCCGCGATGCCGAGCGTGTACTGCCGCACCGAAAGGAACCGCACGCCGGCGAACAGCCGGGTGATGACACCCTCCCAGATGAACGCGTACAGCAACCCGACGATGAGCGCCCGGCTCGTGACCACGCTCAACCAGGTGAAGAGCGCGCAGTAAGCCAGCGAACCCGCCACCACCGCCAGCGCGAACCCCGCCAGGATCCCGTCAGCTGGTTCGCCCCACAGGGCGACAAGGGTCGCCGTCACCGCGGCCGCCAGCACGATCCCTGCCGTCGCAAGCCACGAGACCAGCAGCTTCGAAAGCACGATCACCCGCCGCGGAATCGGCTTACTCAGGATGTACACCGCCGTGCCATCCTCAAACTCGCTCCCCAGGGCCGCTGTCCCAAAGACGAGTGCTGCAAGCGGCAAGAACGTCCCCACGATGAGCCGGGCATTCAGGGCGGAAGCT
>JBBIVC010000256.1:0-3717 GCA_037439905.1 Thermoflexus sp. | reverse complement strand
TCGCGCGGGATGCGCGCCCCGAGGTCGAGCGTGGCGCGGAGCCCATCGCGCAGTGCCGCCAGGTCCCTCGGCGACGCCGAGCGCGCCCCGACTTTGCCCAGGATGCGGCCAATATCAGGGATGCCCTTGAGAATCAGCTGACAGCGCTCGCGTTCCACAGGATGAGCAACCGCCCAGGCAACGGAGTCGTGTCGCGACGTGATCTCGGCCAGGTCGCGCAGCGGGTGGGTGAGCCACTCCCGGAGGAGACGGCTCCCCATGGCCGACCGGGCCCGGTCGAGGACGCCAAAGAGGGAGGCCTGGCGGCCTGGCTGCGGGAGCACATCGAGGTTCCTGAGGGTCCGCTGGTCGACGGTGAGGACGCCTTCGGGCGCCAGGTGGCGAACCCGCTGCAGGGCCCCGAGGGCCGCAGGGTAGGTCTCACGGAGGTACGCGATCAGGTGCGCGAGCGCGGCCGCCTCGGCGGGAGAACCGGCGATCGTGGGGGCGGCATGGTCGCCAAACTGGCGCGCGAGCTCCGCCGAAACAGCGAGCTCGCTCAGCTGCGCGCGGGTGACCAGCACACCGGCGAACGCCTCCGGCCGGTCGAGCGGGTCCTCGACGAGCAGCTCCGCGGGAGCGCTGCGGGCCAGCTCGGCCGTGGCCCCGGGCCCGGGGGCGATGCGGATCTCGCCCGTCGTGATATCGGCCAGAGCGAGCGCGGACATCCCGCCGCGCGCAGCGAACGCCGCGAGATAGTTCGGCGTCGCCGCATCGAGCGATGCCTCGGCGGTCACCGTGCCGGCGGTGACGACCCGGACGACGTCGCGGGGGACGAGGCCCTTCACCTCGGACGGGTCGGCCAGCTGCTCGCAGATGGCGACGCGGTAGCCGCGGGCCACGAGCTTTGCGACGTGGCCATCGATGCTGTGGTAGGGAACCCCGGCCAGCGGGACCCGCAGGTCCTTGCCCATCGGCTTCGACGTCAGCGTGATCTGGAGCTCGGTAGCGACGAGCTTCGCGTCGTCGTCGAACGTCTCGTAGAAGTCCCCGAGCCGAAAGAACAGGATCGTGCCGGGGTACCGCTGCTTCAGCTCGAGGTACTGGAGCCTGATCGGGGTTGACACGCGGCGCGACTCCGGCGGGCGAGATACGCCATTCTACCGGCAGGCGAACGGATGTGCTTCCCGGTGTGGAGCGGCCTCAACCGCCCGCAGCGGCTCCGCTGGCGACGGGAACGGCGAAGCGGTCGACCACTTCGATCGCGTTGGGGGCGACCTCCTTGCAGGCGCCGCAGCGGATGCACGCCGGGTCATCGATGGTGTACCCGGACCCGTGGCTGACGATGGCCCCGGCGGGGCACAGCGCCGCAGCCTCCTCGAGGGCGGGGTCGCTGGCCGATCGCACCCGGTAGTCGATCAGGCCGGCGCACACCCCGGCGCGGCAGCGCTTCTGCTCGATGTGCTCCAGGAACTCGTCGCGGAACGTCTTGAGCGACGTCTTGACGCTGGTCATGGCGAACTGGCCGTGGAGGCAGTTCGACCAGACGAGGGTGCCGACGAGCTGTTCGAGGTTCGCCAGGTCGACGTCGCGTCCACCACCAGCGCTGATGCGGCGGAGGATTTCGGTCGCGCGCTGGGTGCCACCATGGCAGGTGGTGCAGCGTCCACAGCTCTCGTCCTCGCAGAAGCCGAGGAAGAAGAGGCACATGTCGACAATGCAAGCCGACGTGTCGAAGAAGACGATGCCGCCCGAGCCGAGGAACATGCCACGCTCGCGGTAGGGGTCGAGCGTGAGCGTCAGGTCGATATCCGAAGCGGGAAGGACGCCGGACAGAGGCCCCCCGGGCTGGAATCCCTTGAGCGGCCGGTCGCTGCTGAGGCCCCCGGCGTACTGTTCGAGCGCCGTCCGCACGGTGGGGCCGAAGGGGATTTCGATGCAGCCAGCCTGCTTCACATGGCCGGAGAAGGTGAACATCTTGGTGCCCTTTTCCTTGGCGTCGGAAACAGAGCTCCACCAGAGGGCCCCGTTTCGCATGATCATCGGGGCGTTGGCATAGGACTCGACGTTGTTCACGTTCGTCGGCTTGTTCCAGAGGCCCGCCTGCGCGGGGAACGGGGGCTTGATGCGGGGCATGCCGCGGTAGCTGTCGATCGAGTTGATGAGGCCGGTTTCCTCGCCGCAAACGTAGGAGCCAGCCCCGAGGAACACGATGATGTCGAAGTCTTTACCCGTCCCCAGGATGTTCTTGCCGAGGAGGCCCTTTTCATACGCTTGCTCGGCGGCCTTCTTCATGCGGGCGAACGCGAGCGGATACTCGTAGCGGATGTAGATGTAGCCGGCATCAGCGTGCGAGGCGAGCGCCGCGATCAGCATCTCTTCGATAATCAGGTGGGGGTCCCCCTCCATGAGGATGCGGTTGACCCATGCGCCCGGGTCGCCCTCGTCGGCATTGCAGACGAGGTAGCGGGGCGAGGCGGTCGCGGTGCGAAGGAAATCCCACTTGCGGCCCGCCGGGAAACCACCGCCACCGCGCCCGCCCAGCCCGGAATCGAGCATTTCTTTCACGATGGCCTCGGCATCCATCTCCAGGGCTTTGCCGAAGCCTTCGTACCCCCCGCGGGCCAGGTAGTGGTCGATGTTCTCGGGGTCGGTGATGCCCAGGTTCGCCATGAGCCGGCGAACCTGCCCCCGCATGAAGGGATGGTCCGACAGCAGTGGGATATCGGCCGTCGGGTTGCCTTCGACGACACCCAGCGCCATCTCGGGCCAGTCCTGGCCGGCCGCCACCTTTGCGATGAGCTCATCGACGCGGTCAGGCGTGATGTTCCCGTACAGGACGGTCTGGGTGCCGGCCGCGGTGCGCACGGTGACGCAGGGCTCCATCCAGCAGAAGCCCCACGAGCCGGTGATGCCCACATCGGCGACGATTTGCCTGGTCTCGGCCGCTTCGCGGAGCCTGGCAAGGACGGCATCGGCTCCCCGGGCCTTCGAGGAGGTATCGAGGGTGACGTTGATGCGGACGCGCCCCGAGGCCTGTTCGGCGGCCCAGGACTGCCGGGCGCTGGCGATGATCGATTCGAGACGGGTGTTCATTGGCCTGCCTTCAACTCGCGGGCGAGCCGGATGGCCTTCGCGACGGTGAGGTTGCCGACCACTTCACCGTTGACCCACACCTGGGGGGCTTCGCTGCACGTGCCGTTGCACTGGCCGATGTGCAGTCCGATGCGGTGGTCGGGCGTCTGGGCGTTGAGCGGGAGGTCGAACTCGAGCTGGAGCACCTCGCGGATGCGGTCGCCCCCTTTGAGGCGGCAGGCCGGGCCGCAGCACCAGGCCACCTCGGTCTCCGCCGGCGGGTGGGTGCGAAAGTCGGAGTAGAAGGAGACGGTGCCGTAGACCATGGCCGGCGTGGTGTTGAGCTGGCGCGCGACGACCTCGATTGCGGTACGCGTGATGTAGCCGTACCTGTCCTGGATCTTGTGGAGCGCTGGCATCACGTGCCCGCGCCCGGGCTCAAATTCGGCCACGAGCTCTCGCAGCTCCTCCACACCGGGTTCAGCGGTCATCGGCCGGACCTCTCGCTTGTGAAATCGAGCACACTATAGCCGAAACCCCTGCTAGAGGCGCACGCCGCTCCACGCAACGGGGGCATTCGCCGCCCCTTGTACTTTCGGGCGCCGCTGGCCACCATGCCGGTCAGCCCGGAGGTGCCCCATGTCCGAACTAACTCAGGAGGTC
>JBBIVC010000255.1:0-3733 GCA_037439905.1 Thermoflexus sp. | reverse complement strand
GTTCCACCGGCACGATGGTTGCCTTCGGCGACACTGGCACGTCAATCCGGACCCCTTCGCCAACGATCAGGTCAAACGCGGGCTCGTATGCCTTGTTCGCCTTCGCGATTTCTCCGAGCGTGGCATCGGGTGATGCCGGCACATCGACGCCGAGCTCGCGGGCCAGCGCGGCCAGCGCATCGAACATCGTCGCCGCGTCGCCCTCCGGCCGAATGGCGGCGGAGAGCCGCTGGACGCGGAAGTCACCCTGCGTGTACGTCCCGTTCGAAGCGTACGCCCGTCCCTCGGCGATTACCGCCGTCGCCAGTTTCGCGGTCTCGTGCAGCACGTTGTCGATGACGACCACGGCATCCATTCCCGCCAGTGCCGCGGCGGCGCCGGGCAGGCGCATCGTCGGGTCGTCGCGAAGGATGAGCGCGCCGGCAGCTCCCTCGAGCGGGTCGGCGGGCCCCTCGGCGGCAACCCCCTGGTCGAGCAGACCGTGGACATTCACTTCGGGAGGCAGAACCACCAGGTTCTTGCTGGCATCGGCGCCGAAGAGTGCGATGGCGAGGTTCGCGGCGCCGCCTGTCATCGTGCCCGCGACGGCCGCGCTCACCGGGTTTGGCGCGCAGATGACGAGCGTCTCATCCCTGGGGGCTTCGCGGAGGATCTCCGCCGCCCGCGCGATGTCGTCGTTTGCCGCCGCTGCGCCGTTCAATGCGTCGGCGATCTGCGCGGCGGCCAGCCCTTCCTCGCCCGCGTTCGTGCGGATCCACAGCGTCGCGAAGTCCACCAGCTCGCTGCGCAGCGGGCCGACCACGATCAGCTTCGCCTTGTGATGCACCACGGCGTCCTTCACCCGCACGCTCGCGACGTTGTGGCTCTCTTCGAGATCGTCCGCGACCACGACGATCGCCTTCGAGGAACGGATGCGCGTCATGTCGGCCGCCATACGCCACGTCCCAAACCGGGCCTCCAGCGCCTCCTTGGCCGCCCGGACGACTGGCCCCAGCGAGCTGCCGGCGCTCGTCTTGAAGGCGGAGCGGGCGATGGCCTGCGCGAGGAACGCTTCCTCGTTGGTGAGCGTGCCACCCGCGAGCACGGCGACCCGTCCCTTCGCGGCGGCTGCCTTGAGCGCCTTCGCGGCTTCGGCGATGGCATCGGCCATGCCGGCCGGGGCCTGGATGTTCCCGCGCCGGACCAGGTGCTTGCTCAGCCGTTCGCGCGGTTTGAGCGAGTCGTAGTGGTAACGCCCCCGCACGCAGATCTGGTCGCCGCTCACCGGGTTGCCATCGCCCGGGCGGACGATCACGCCCCTGCCCTCTTTCGAACCGATGCGGATGCTGCAGCCGATCGCGCAGGAGTCACAGGTGGTGGTGGTCCAGGCCTCTGGCTTGGCCACCCACTTGTTCGGGTGCTCCATCAACGTCGCTGTCGGGCACACGTCGATGCACGCGCCCGAGAAGTCGCAGTTGCTTTCGTGGATGGGGCCACCGGCGCCAAAGGCAATCATCGTGTCCCAGCCGCGGCCACTGAGCGTGATCGCCCCCGTGTGGCGCTTCTCGTCGCAGGCGCGCACACAGCGGGTGCAGATGATGCACATCTGCGGGTCGAACTCCATGAAGGGGTTCGCCCTGTCGGCTGGCGGGTGCTGTGTCTGGTACCACGAGCGTTCCTCGCCCACCCACGGCTCGTACCCGGCCGTGCCCACCATCTCGCACGTCGCCTGTAGCTCGCAGCGGTAGTTCTTCGAGCAGGTGAGGCAGCGGTGCGTCACCACGTCGTCGCGCAGGCAGATGTCGCCCGGGTGGCAGTGCTCCCGCCGGTGGCAGGTGAGGCAGCGGTCGCTATGGTTCGCCAGGATGATCGAGAGGACCGACTTCCGGGCCTCCTTCACCTCATCGGTGTTCGTGTGGACCACCATGTTCTCCTGGACAACTGCCGTGCAGGAGAGCTGCAGCGCGGGCGGCCCCTCGATGCGGACGAGGCACGAACGGCAACCCGCGTACGGTTTCAGCCCGTCGATGTAACACAGGCTGGAGACGTAGAAGCCGTTGTTCTTGAGGACTTCGACAAGAGGCGCGCCGGCGGGCGCCTCGATGACCTGGCCGTCGACCGTGATGGAAACCATGTGTGCCTGCTACAGCCGGTGAAAGTCGGCGCCCGGCGCCGGTGCCTTCATGCCGTTGGGATAGGTGTTGTTGTTCCGCTCGAGGAACTTCTGGGCCACGCGTGTCAACGCGTGCTTGTCGCGATACATCTCCTCGAACTGGTAGACCGCGTCGTCGAGCGGGCCGCCGGGCTGGATCGCCTCGTACGGGCACGCCTCGGTACAGAGCCCGCAGTACATGCAGATGCGGAAATCGATCTCGTAGCGGTCGATGTTGCGCCGGCCTTCGGCGTCCTGGCTCGTGGCCACCAAAATGCAGCCATCGGGGCAGGCCTGCGCGCACGTCGAACAGCCGGTGCAGCGCTCCTCGAACCACAGCAGGTTCGTCCGGGCGTATACGGGGACCGGGCGGACTTCCTCGGGGTAGTTAATGGTCGCCACGGGCTTGAACATGCTTCGGAGCGTGAGGCCCATGCCCTTTGCGATGCCACTGCCGTACGCCATTGCGCCCCCATTTCACGGCGGGCCATACCGCGCCCGATCCGGCGAACAGAGTCTAGCAAGGGGGGATTGTGATTACAAACACAAGAGCCCCTTCGGCGCTATCGCCCGAGCGCTTCGGGCCGGAGCTCCGGCGCCGGCGCCGCGAACCTCCGCTCATCGACAAACGTCGCATAGGTGACCAGCGACGCCACCGCGAGCGCCGCCGATGCCGGCCCGAGCGCCGTGTACCCCCACAGCTCCAGCACCAGCCCACCGGCCGCCGACCCGGTCACAATGCCGAACTGCTGGCCGCTGGCGTTCAGCGCCATCACCGTGCCGCGGTTCTCGGGCGACATCTCCGTCATGATCGCCTGCGCGCTGGCAAACCGTGCGCCGCCGAACACCGCGAACAGGAACAGGAACGCGAACCCGAGCGCCATCACCATCGACGCGGTCGTGACCAGCGCGATGAAGAAGGCGCAGCCGGCCGAACTCCAGACGATGACCGGCCGCTTCCCCGCCCTGTCCGAAAGGCGTCCGCCCACGTTGCTGCCTACGAGCACCCCCAGGCCCATCGTCATGGTCAGTCCGCCAAGCGCCCATTTGGCCAGGCCGAACTCGTCGTGGAAGTACGCGCCCATGTACGTGGCGAACACGAACCAGTAGCTGGTCGAAAGATAGTTCGAGAACAGCGCCATCGTGGTCGGCAGGTCGCGCAGCACCCGCGGGATCGCGTTCATGCCGCTCGATGGCTGACCTTCCGTCCGTGGCGCATCCTTCGGGAGCCGCGAGAACAACAGCCAGGTGAAGACGACCAGCAGGCCGGTCAGCACCACGAAGGTCCAGCGCCACGACACGAGCCCGCTGATGACCGCGCCGGCCGGTACGCCGAGGATGCTCGCGCTGGTGTTCGCCGAGATGACCCACGACATCGCCCGCCCGCGCTCCTCGTACGAGAAGTAGTCGCCCACCGCCGCGAACACGGCCGGGGTGAGGCAGGCCACGCCGAGCCCGGCGAGCGCGCGGGCTGCGGCCAGCGTCAGGAACGTCGGGGCGATGGCCGAGAGCGCCGTCGCGATGGTCAGGGTAGTCATGCCCGCCACGACCACGGGCTTCCGCCCCACGCGGTCGATGAACGGCCCCGAGAACACCGCGGCG
>JBBIVC010000254.1:0-3746 GCA_037439905.1 Thermoflexus sp. | reverse complement strand
AGCCCCACCGGACGGCAGTGAGCCTCCCGGCGCGACCGCCCGTCCAGACACCCCAAAGGCGGCCGCCGCTGACGGGCCCGCAACCGTGAGCACCATCCCGGAGGCGGAAGCAGGTCGCCCGGTCCCCGCGCCTCCGGGCCCGCCGCCACTTCGTGGAGTCACCGCACCTTCAGCAACGCCCCCCCGGCCACCGGCTGAAGCCGGGCTTCACCCCGTGACCGAGGCAGCGGTTCCGAACGAGCCCGCGCAAGCCGCGGCCAGGCGCGCCCCGGACCCGGAGGCCAGCCCGCAGGCACTACCTCCAGCCGGACGACCGCCCGACCGCCATGACGGCCCCCGCGTTGGGGCGATTCAACGGCGCGTTGACCCGCCCCAGGCGCCACCGGCCGCCATCGAGCCCTCACCGGCACCATTCGAACCCGGGGCGGCACCTGCGGATGCGCCACCCCCGGCAACACCACCCCTGCCAGGGGCCCCTGGGAACACCGTGGCCGGGACAGCGGCGGTCGCGCCGCCCCCGGAGGAGCCGGCTGCCAGTCCCATGCCCGTGGGATCGCCGGCTGAATCACCACAGCCGGAAGCGCTGCCCGGTGGACGGGCCACCGAGCCATCGCCAGGGCGGCGCCCGGGAACCGGCCAGGCTCCAGATGTGTCGAGTGAACCGGCGACTGCGGCCGTAACCGTCCCGGCTCCCGGCGCTCCGCCGGCGCCAGGGACAGCGCCCAACCCGGAGGTACCGGCCGCACCAACCACAGTCGCGCCCCCGGAGCCGGACCGGGACGAATCGCCTGAGGCTGCGGCAATGGAGGGCCCGGTACGCCGGCGCGTCGAGGCCACCCCCGGTGGGCCTGCCCCTTCGCACGGGGCAGCCGCGGCTCCTCCTGGACCTGCAGGGGGTGCGCCACCGCCCACGCTTGCCGCGGAATCGCCAGGGCCCGGAGCAGCCCGGGCCCGCCGGGTTGTGTCAGTGGGCTCACCGCCGGGAGCGCCGGCAGCGGCAGTGGCTTCGCATGAACCTGGTGCCCCCGATGGGCCAGCACCGTTCGCAATGCCGGGGGCGCCACAACCCTCGGCGGGCGCACCAGGGAACCGGCCTGCACCCGGGGCGACTCCCGCGCCAGCAGTCTTTCCGTTTCCACTCGCCCAGCGCCGGGTCGCCCGGCAAACCGCACCTTCCCCGGCGCCGGACCTCGAAGAGAAGCCGGGCGCGGAGTTCCATGCGCAGCCGCGCGCGGCGGCGACCCCCGGCGCAGTGGAACCCCCGGGAATGGTCCAGCGGGCCATCACCACTCCCGGCCCACGGCCTGCCGTGGCAGCCGCACACGTCCCTGCCGCTGCCGATCGGATGGCAGCGTCTTCGCCGGGCGAAGAACATCGGCCGCAGGAACCTCCACGTCCGCGCGCCTCCGCTGTGCCAATGCCCCGGCAGGAGCGCCATGCAACCGAAGCGCCAGAAGCGCCACCCCGGCCTGTCGCGATCCCGCAAGCGCCGCCGGCCGATCCAGCTACTCGCTTCCCGACCGGCGCCGGGACGCCTTCGACGGCGGTCTCGTTGAGCCGTCGCGTTGTCCAGCCACCGGAGCGTACGGGGTCGACGTTGACCCCGGGCGGTGTCCCGCGGGTCTCCGCCCCACCCGGGCCCCCGCAAGCGACCCCGGCCGGGGCGGGGACAGGTTCGTATCGTCAGATTGCCGCGGCGCCGCCGGCGCCTTCCGAAGTCCTGCAGCGTGCCGCCGCCGCGCCAGTCCCCGCCCGACCGCTCCTCCCGATGGCGCCGCCACCGGCGCGGCAGGTGGTTCAGCGCGCCGAGGACTCGATGGGGAGCGTGACCAAGGTTGAACCCGCACCGGAGGCCGCGGCCCCGCCCGATATCGATCGGATTGCGGAACGCGTCTGGAAAAAGATCAAACGCGACCTGCGCGTCGAACGGGAGCGCGAACGTGGGATGCCGTAGGACGCTGGTGGTCTGGTATAAGGACGGCTACAGATGACGCTCGTAAAAGCCACGATCAGGAACCTCGACACGAACAAGGCGATCACCTGCCTGTTCAACCCGACGGAGTACGCCTTCGCGAAGGAGGTGGGCTGGGCCGAGGCCGCCGACCGGGGCGCCAACATCCCTCAGCTCGAGTTCGTCGGCGGCAAGCCCGCCACGCTCACCCTGAGCCTGTTCTTCGATACGAACGACACGGGGGAGGACGTACGGACCAAGTACACCAACGACCTGTGGGACCTGGCGCTCGTGAACCCCGACCGGCTGGACTCCAAGACGAACAAAGGCCGGCCTCCGGAGTGCATGTTCGAATGGGGCAACGCCTGGTCGTTCAAAGCCGTCGTCACCAGCATGACGCAGAAGTTCACCATGTTCCTCGAGGATGGAACGCCGACCCGTGCGACGGTCGACCTGACCCTGAAGCAGGCGCACGACCCGGGCAGGTTCCCGGCGCAAAACCCGACCTCCGGCGGGGTCGCGGGGCACCGGACGCGGGTGGTTCAACAGCGCGAGACGCTCGATCTCATCGCCGCGGAGGAGTATGGGGAGTCGCGCCACTGGCGGCACATCGCCGAGGCGAATGGCATCGACAATCCTCTGCGGCTGAGGCCCGGCACCCGCCTGGCGATACCACCTCTCGATGAGTACGCAGTGTGAGCAGTCCGGAACGTCCCCAGCTCAACCTGTTCGCCGTGAAGGTCGATGGTTCGGACCTGCCGCCGGCGTTCTTCAACGTGCTCGCCGAGCTGGAGGTGGAACAAAGCCTGCACATGCCCGGGATGTTCACCCTGCGCGTTGCCGAGAACATCACCACGTCGCCGGCCTGGGAATGGGCCGATGATTCGCGGTTTTCGATCGGCAAGTCCGTAACGGTGCAGGTTCGCGACGGGGCGAGCTACGTCACGTTGATGGAGGGGGAGATCACTTCGATTGAGCTGGACATCGAGGCGGAAGCCGTCCCGATGCTCATTATCCGCGGTTATGACAAGTCGCACCGTCTCCACCGGGGCACCAGGACCCGCGCGTTTGTGCAACAGACTGATTCCCAGATTGCCAATGCCATCGCCGGACAGGCCGGGCTGTCGCTGCAGGCCGATTCGACATCGGTCCAGCACGAGCACCTGTTCCAGGTGAACCAGACAGACTGGGAGTTCCTCTCGGACCGGGCCCGCCGGATCGGTTTCGTGCTCCGGTTCGCGGATGGCAAGCTCCGGTTCGAAAAGCCGGAATCGAACAGCGGTACGAGTGTGCAGCTGGAACTGGGCAACGCGCTCCTTGAGTTCCGGCCCCGCTTCGCGGCAAGCTCCCAGGTCAACTCGGTGGAGGTCCGCGGCTGGGACCCTCAGCAGAAGCGCCCGACGGTGGGCACGGCCACCACCTCTTCGTGGACGGCAACCGCCACCGGCCTGCCGAAGGGCGCGGCGGCCGCGCAGCAGGGGTTCGCGGCGGCAAAACTCATCGTCACCGACCAGGGTGTCTCCAAGGCGGATGAGGCGCAGGCCATCGCCGGCTCAACGCTGAAGGCGATCGCCTCGGTCGACATGTCGGGTGAGGGGCGATGCCTTGGCAATCCGAAGGTAAAGCCGGGCGTCACGGTCCAGGTCACCGGCATCGGCACCCGGTTCAGCGGCAACTACACCGTCACCGCGACCCGCCACACCTACACCCCCGAGGATGGCTACCTGACCGAGTTCAGGGTCGATGGCATGAGCTCGGGCACCGTGGCTTCGCTCTTGCTCAGCGACCCGCGCCG
>JBBIVC010000253.1:0-3752 GCA_037439905.1 Thermoflexus sp. | reverse complement strand
CGAAGTGCGCCCAGGACGCGGCCGCCGAGCGACGGCATGGCGATGGCATCGAGGCCCAGTTGCTTGCGGCGGGCCGCCTTGCGGGCGAGCTGCTCCTGGCGGAGTTGATGGATGAGGTGGTGGCTGTGGGGGTCGAAGAGCGTCATGGTGGTGCACCTCGTTGCCAGGATTCCCTCTCGGGTAGGCATATTGAAACATAGCCAATCACCTAAGTCAATCGCCATCCACCTAAGAAGTGTGAACTTCTGCACCCAGGCCGGGAGCGAACCTAGCGGGGGATGGCGGGGGGTTCGGCGGGGCGGTAGCCGCGCCGCAACGCCTCTTCGAGCGCGCCCTGCACGTACTCGCGCAACTTTTCCTCGGAGGCGCGGTAGGAGACCTGGTTGCCTTCGCGGACGGCGGTGACCAGCCCGGCTTCGCGGAGCATCTTCATGTGCACGCTGACGGTGGGCTGGGAGAGCCCGAAGAGGCTGGCGAGCTCGGTGACGGTGGTGGCGGAGTGATAGCCAGGGTTGATGAGCTCGGAGAGGATGGCCAGGCGCGTGGGGTCGGAGAGCACCTTGAAGCGGCCGGCAGCTTGCTCGGCGCGTTCGCGGCGGCGCGCGAGCTTTTCGCCCACGCCCGATCCGACGCCGACGAACACGAGGCCCGGGAGCGACCAGTAGAGCTGCCCCTCGCCACCAAGGCCGAGGGCCACCAGGTAGAGCTCGCCTTTCTCTCGGGCGGCTGCGATCTGCGGCTGGAACGCATCCTTGTGGACGAAGCTGTTGCCGGGCACCAGGCGGCGGAGGTCGGTCTCGGTCCGGAGGCGGGCCTGGAGGTCAGCGGCGGTCGCGGCAGCTTCGCGGCGGCCCTGCCGTTCCCAGAACGGGACCATCGCGGCCCACGCCCGCTGAAGCAAGGCCAGGTAGCGGGCGCGGGCGGCGGGATCGGCGCGAAGGAATGCGACCCTACGGTCGATGAGCGCCCAGACTTCCGGGGGTTCGCTGGGGAGGGGCGGGGTTTCGAACGGTTCGGCCAGGGATTCGATGGCGCGGGCGAGGGCGGGGGCGGGGTCGGCGGCGAAGAAGACGCCGGCGCGCCAGGCGCCCACCAGGAGCTCGCCCCATTCGCGGTAGGGCTCGCCAGTGGGCAGGGCGGCGAGGCCGGCGGCCGCCCAGAACTCCATCAGCTCATCGACCAGTGGCTGGTTGGCGGCCTCGAGCTCGGCAATCCAGGGTGGCGTCCAGCGGTCGGGCTGCTGGCAGTGGCGGCTGAGCAGGTAGAGCGCGAAGTGGAGGTCGATGAGGGGGGCGATCACGACGTGGATGCCCGGCGCGGTGGATTCAGGGCCGATCTCTGAAGGCATTACCCTTTAACTATATCCCTAAGCTGGATGGCGACCAAGTAGCCGTCGCGGTGACAGGAGAGGCACAGGGCGCAACGCGTTCGCAATGTAATGGAGGGGGACCACTCGCATAGGAGTTGTCCCGCATGTCCGGCCTTCGGGTTTGTATCGACGATAGACGCGAGCCTCCGTGCGGGGGCACCCGCCTCCAAAAGGCAATCCAAAAGGCAGGTAGCAGTTCTCACCATGCGCATCAGACTTCGAGAAAAACTCCTGGCCGGCTTCGGCGCGGTCATCGCCCTGCTGGCGGTGGTCGCCGTGCTCGGCATCATGCAGCTGCAAAGCGCGTCGGACCGGACGGAAAGGCTCTACCGCGAGAACGTCCTGGGCGTGCAGTACTCGCTGGCCACCAATGTCAACATGATCGCGAGCGCCCGCGAGGAGAAGCGCGCCTTCCTGACGGCGGACCTCTCCAAGCGGGCACCGCTCATCGAGGCCTCGCGAGCGGAGATGGCCAAGGCCCAGGAGTACCTGCTCCTCTACCACGACACCTTCGCCAGCCAGGCTGACGCCGACCAGTGGGCGCCGGTCGAGGAGATGGTGAACAACGTCATTGCGGACCGCGAGAAGGTCCTGAAGCTGCTCGAGCAGGGGAAAGACAAGGAAGCGACCGAAGCGGCGGCGGCGATGGCCGATGACATCGCGGCGATGAACAAGGCGCTCGATGAATCGGGCCAGTTCAACGCCGACCTGGCCTCGGAATCGAAGGAAGCGGCGGCGAGCGCGGCGGCGAGCTCGCGCACGATGATGATCAGCATCTCCATCGTGGCGGCGCTGGTGGGCTTCGGCATCGCCTACTGGCTCGCTCGTGGCATCGCCGGGGCAGCCGGGCAGGCGGCGGCCGCCGCGGATTCGATCGCCCGCGGCGACGTCAACGTCCGGGTGAACGTCAAGTCGAAGGACGAGATGGGCGACCTGGCGAACTCGTTCACCGAGATGACGGCCTACCTGAGCGAGATGGTGGCCGCCGCGGAGGCGGTTTCGAACGGCGACCTGACGGCGACCGTGCGGCCGCGTGGCGAGAACGACGCGCTCGGCAACGCGCTCTCGCGGATGGTAACGAACCTGCGCCAGCTCATCGGCCAGGTGAAGGAGAACGCCGATAGCATCCTGAACGCGGCGGTCCAGCTGGGCGAATCGAGCGACCAGATGGCCGCGGCCACGGGGCAGATCGCGACGGCGATCAACGAAGTGACGCGCTCGGCAGTCTCGCTCAGCGGGCTCTCGCAGGATTCGGCGCGGGAGATCGAGCGGGTGGCCTCGGGCTCGCAGCAGGTTGCCGCCGGGGCGGCGACATCGGCCGATTCGGCCGCGCAGTCGCGGCAGGAAGCGGTCGAAATGGGCGAACGCATCCAGGTGGTGGCGACGGCTTCGAAGGAAGTGGCGCAGGCGGCCGAGGAATCGCGGGCGGCGGCCCAGCAGGGCCAGCAGGCGGTCGGCCAGGCGGTCACCTCGATGGAGTCGATCGCGATGGCGGTCCAGCGGGCCTCGCGGACGGTGGACCAGCTGGGCGAGTATGGCCAGCAGATCGGCGATATCGTGAAGGCGATCGACGAGATCGCGGCGCAGACGAACCTGCTGGCGCTGAACGCCGCAATCGAGGCGGCCCGGGCGGGCGAGCAGGGGCGCGGCTTCGCAGTGGTGGCCGAGAATGTGCGGTCGCTGGCCGAGCGTTCGAGCGAATCGACGAAGGAGATCGCAGACCTCATCGCGAAGGTGCAGCAGGGCACCCAGGAAGCGGTCGAAGCGATGGCCGTCGGGGTGCGGGACGTGCAGGAAGGCCAGCGCATCACCGAGGAAGCGGGCCGGGCGCTGACGAGCATCATCGGGACGGTGGAACTTTCGGCGACGCGGATGCAGGAGATTGCGCGCGACGTGCAGGGGCTGGCCTCCGGCGCGGAGCGGATCATCGCCTCGGCCGAGGGGATCGCCGAGCTGGCGAAGGAATCGGCGGCGGGCGCCGGCGAGATGGCCGCGGGCACGACGCGGGTGACCGAGGCGATCATCCAGGTTTCGGCGACGAGCGAGCAGACGAGCGCCTCGGCGGAAGAGGTCTCAGCATCGACGGAAGAGCTCTCGGCGCAATCCGAGGAGCTGGCGGCAACGGCGAACCAGATGCGGGAGATGGCGGAAGCGCTGCAGAAGGCATCGGCCCGGTTCAAGCTGGCGTAGGGCGAAGGCGCACAGCGAAACCTGCCTGGAATGCACCGCCCGGGAGGGAATTCCCTCCCGGGCGGTGTTGTTGTCTGCGGTTGGGGGGCCATGGTGGGACGGAGGTGCGTCTCCCCTCCCTCACGGTCGGGCCTCGCCGGGTGAGGGTGGAGGCGCGGACGCGGCGGCAATCGACAATCGACAGTCGGCAATT
>JBBIVC010000252.1:0-3758 GCA_037439905.1 Thermoflexus sp. | reverse complement strand
GCGCCGGCTCACCGCCTTCCTTGATGGCGAAGACAGCCCCGATATCCCCAACCCGATCCACTCCACCCCCGTCGCCGCGCAATATGGCTTCAGGGGCGCCCTCGTTGGCGGCGTCACCGTCTATGGCTGGCTCACCCCAGTCATCCTCGAAGTCCTCGGCGAACGCTGGCTTACCGATGGCTGGGCCGATGTCCGCTTCCGCCAGCCCGTCTACCCCGGCGATAGCCTCACCGCCCGCTGCGAGCCCGCTGGAGATGGCTCCGCCCGCGTCGCGATGATCAACGCCACTGGGATCGCCTGCATTGAAGGCCGCGCCGGCCCCGGCGCCGCCCCCTGGACCGCGACCTTCCACTCCCCCGCCCGCCGCACCGCCGAGGGTCGCCCGCCAGCGCTCCCCTGGCTCACCCTCGAGAACGCCCCCACCGGCCAGGACCTCCGCCCCATGCTCGTCCCCTGGAGCCTCGCAGACGCCCGCGCCTGGGCCATCGAAAAGCAGCGCGACAGCGCCCCGCTCTGGACCGGCGAAGGGGCCCTCGTCCACCCCGGCTGGATCGCCGCCCGCATGACCCCCTTGCTCCACCACTCCTACGATTACGCCCCCGCCATCCACACCCGCAGCGAAATCCAGCACCTGGCGCCGGCCCGCGCTGGCCAGGCCTTCACCGTCGCCGGCCACTTCATCCGCGCCTACGAGCAGAACGGCCACCACTACGCCGAACTCGACGGCGTCCTCATCGGCGAAGACGGCCGCGAGCTGGCCCGCATGCGCCACACCACCATCTTCCGTATCCGCCCGCCCCGCGACCCCTGAACCCTACCCCGTGCGCCGGTCCACGTGTTCGCGCCCGAAGATCGGCGCCAGCGGCCCCTGCGGCACACTCACCGGCAGCGCCCCCGGGTCCACGGAGAACGTCATCGGCGTCCGCCCCACATAGTCCCCATCGAGCTGCACGCCCAGCCCCGCTGTCTCGATCGTCAGCTCCGGCGTGCGCAGGCGCACCATGCGCGGGTCCTCACGTCTGCCCAGCGCCACCTTCCCCGCCAGCCGCACCGTCTCGCCGAACCCGCGCGGGCAAAACGCGACCACATCGAGCTGGCCATCGTCGATGACGGCCCCGGGCGTCAGGCGCACCTTTCCCCCATACAGCCGTGTGTTCCCGAGCACCATCCAGGCGAGGTTGTCCTCGAACGCCGTCCCCGGGGTAGTCCAGCGCGCGCGCCGAGGCCGCAGTCCCGGCGCCATCCAGGCCGCCTGCAACATGTAGGCGATGTCCCCGGCCACCCGCTTCAACCGCGGGTTCACCCGGGCCGCGATCTCCGCGTCCCAGCCCACCCCGGCCATGAGCAGGAAGCAGTGTTCGCCTGCCCGGCCCAGGTCCATATGCACGCTCTGGCCCTCCAGGTGCGCGTCGACCGCCGCCCGGATGCCCCGGGGAATGCCCGCCTCCCGCGCCCAGATGTTCACCGTGCCCGAAGGCACCGCCGCCAGCGCCGTCTCCGAACCGGCCAGCCCGAGCGCCGCATCGCGCACCGACCCGTCACCCCCGACAACGAACAGGATGTCGTCGCCCCGCTCCGCCGCCTCCCGCGCCTTCGCCGTCGCATCCGCCGCCGAAGACGGCAGCTCCAGCTCGCACTCCACGCCCCGCCGCTCCAGGTAGCGCGCCAACCGCGAGCCATCGAAGCCTTTTCCCACGCCCCGCGCGGCGGGGTTCACGAGCACCGTCCCGCGGCGCAGACGTGTCATTGCGGCCACCTTCGAGCCAAACGTACCATACCCCCACATTCTCCCCCGGAGTCCTTCTTGCTTCCCATCAAGCGTGTCGACCACATCAGCATGGCCGCACCCAACTGGAAGGCGCAGGCGGAAAAGCTCGAGCGCCTGCTCGGTTTCAAGTTCCTCCACTCGTGGGAGGCCGGCCCCAACTCCGATTTCGATGGCTGCGTCTCCCAGGTCCGCGGCACCGGGATCGAGTTCGAGATCATCTCCCCCTCCGGCCCCAACTCCTTTGTCCAGAAATTCCTCGACCAGCAGGGCCCCGGCCTCCACCACATCACCGTCGAAGTCCACGACATCCACGAAGCCGCCGCCGGGCTCGAACGCCTCGGCATCAAGCCCTTCGGCGGCATCCAGGATGATGGCCTCTGGCACCTCACCTACATCCACCCGAAGGATAGCGGCGGCATCCTCTGGCAGCTCTTCGTCGCCCACCGCTCACCCGGCGAGTTCGACCGCAACGCTGGCGGCGGCGCAGTCAACCTCCAGCGCGTCGACCACGTCTCCATGGCCGTGCCCGACCTCGAGCGCCAGATCGAATGGCAGCAGCGCGTCTTTGGCGGCGAAGTCGAAGGCCGCTGGACCGAGGACCGGCTCGGCTACCACGGCGCCATCATGTCGATCCCGGGCAGCCTCCTGAAATTCGAAATGATCCAGCCAGCCCGGCCCGATAGCTTCGTCCAGAAGTTCATCGATACCCGCCGCCCCGGCATGCACCACATCTGCTGCGAAGTCGCCTCGGTCGAACAGGCCTGCGAGGCCCTCCGCGCCAACGGCGTCGAACCGTTCGGCGGCATCGTCGATGAGGGCTGGAAGAAGCACACCTTCCTCCACCCCCGGGACAGCGGCGGAGTCCTCTTCCAGCTCTTCGAGGAGCCCCACCCCGCGAAGTAGCCGCCCCGCCCCCGGGCTCGTTCGCCCCTATCGCCCGGATCGACAACCGCCAGCCTCCCCTCGAAAATGGGGCCCCGAGGAACACCACTGCATGACCTTCAATCCCACCCCGGCAGCCACCCGATGATCGGCGAACACGGCTACCTCACCATCCACGGCCTCCGCCACCACTACATCCGCTGGGGCGATGTCGCGAACGACCCCGTCGTCTTCCTCCACGGGCTCATGAACAACGCCCGCTACTGGGAGCACATCGCCGAACGCTTTATCGACCGCTGGTCCGTCTACGCCCCCGACCTCCGCGGCCACGGCGAAAGCGAGCACGCACCCGGCGGCTACCTCGTCTGGGCCTTCGCCATGGACCTCCGCGGCTTCGTCGAGGAGATGGACTTCGAAGCTTTCGACCTGGTCGCCCACAGCATCGGCAGCCGCGTCGCCATGTCCTACGCCCGCGACCACAGCCACCGGCTCAAGCACCTCGTCCTCGCCGACATGGGCCCGCAGATGGCCGAACAGGGCGCCCGCGGCATCCGCCGCACCACCGGCGATGCCCAGAAGGCCCCGGGCTTCGCCACCGAGGCTGAAGCCATCGAGTACTACGCCGGCCTCTACCCCGGCCGCTCCAGGGAATTCCTCCAGCGCCAGGTCGCAGCCTCCCTCACCCTCGATGAAGCGACGGGCAACCTGGTCTTCCGCTTCGACCCCTCCATCCACCAGGCCACCGGCCGGGGCGCCATCGCCGAGATCCCCTACCTCTGGGAGAGCCTCGAACACATCACCTGCCCCACCCTCGTCATCCGCGCCGAAAAGAGCAAAGTCCTCTCCCGCGAAATCGCCGAGCAGATGGTCGAACGCCTCCCGAACGCCCGCCTGGTCGAGATCGCCGGCTCAGGCCACCAGGTCCCCCTCCACCAGCCCGAAGCCTTCAGCAACGCCATCCGCGAATTCCTCCTCGAATAGCCACCACTGCGCGACCGGCAGGGAGCCCGTCCGAACCGCGACCGGCAGGGCACCCCTCCGGACCGCGACCGGCAGGGAGCGGCGCGTCGGCACGCATGGATTGCCCCGCGGCAGCCCACCATCAGCC
>JBBIVC010000251.1:0-3798 GCA_037439905.1 Thermoflexus sp. | reverse complement strand
AATGGCGGCGGGAACATCGGCTCCGATGCGGCGGCGATGTGCGTCACCATCCTGGTGCGGTGAGCGGGGGGCATCGGCACATACCCGGCAGCCCGCCATGCGGGCTGTTGGCGCATCCCGAAGGGGGAGTGACATGACTGTTTCGCCGACCAGTGCGAGCCGGATCGAAATCCTGAGGGAGGGCACGGGCGCCTACCACGCGGTCGACCCCGACGGGTTCCGCGCGTACGTGCGGGATCACAAGAACCGGGCGCTCCAATCCCGGCTGATGACGGCGCGGGAAGCCGTGGAGCGGTTCGTGGCCGATGGGGATTACCTCACGTATGAGTGCAATTACCTGATGCGAGGACCCAACGCGGTCTTCCACGAGATCATCCGGCAACAGAAGAAGGGCCTCTGGATCGCCGGGAAGTTCACTTACGTCGATACAGCGCTCCTGGTCGATGCTGGCTGCGTATCGAAGATCGATTGCGGATTCTTTCTTTCGGCGCCAGCCATCGAGCGAGCGCTCAAGGAGCGCACCCTGGAGATCTACGAGTACAGCAACGTGATCATGACCCTGCGCATCCAGGCCGGGGCCATGGGCGTGCCGTTCCTCCCGGTCCGCTCCTTCGGTGGAACCACGGGGTTCGACCATTCCGGGGCGAAGCTGATCTCCGACCCCTACACCGGCCAGCCCATCACCATCGTGCCGGCCGTCAACCCGGACGTGGCGATCATCCACGTGCACCAGGCCGACATCTACGGAAATGCGCGGATCTTTGGGACGGGCATCTCCGATGTCGAGGCCGCGATGGCGTCGAAGAAGGTGATCATCTCAGCGGAGGAGATTGTCGATACGGAGGAGATCCGGCGGAACCCGGGAGCGACGCGCATTCCCTACTACGCCGTCGACGCGGTGGTCGCATCGCCGTTCGGCAGCTACCCGGGCACCTGCCCAGGGTACTACGGATCGGACCCGGAAGGGGTGTTCGAGGTCTTCCGGGCCGTGATGGGCAATGCCGTTGGCGCGTACCTGGATAAGTGGGTGCGGCCGTTCGAGACGTTCGAGGAGATGCTGGAGAAGCGCGTGGGCCAGGCGAAGCTCGACCAGATGCGCGCCAACGAAGTCGTGAAGGAGGGATACCGGGCATGACCAGGGCTGAAGCGTTTTCGGACCGTGAGGTGGCGATGTGCCAGGTCGCCCGGCTGGTGGAGAACGGGCGCACCTACTGGGCGGCCGGGGGCGGGACGCCGCTGTACTCCGTCCTCCTGGGAAAGAAGCTCTATGCGCCCGACGCGCAGTACGTGACCGAGGACGGCGTCATCGCGCCGGAGCCCCTGTTGCCGTTCGAGCCGATGATGACGATGGTCGCCTCGCGGGCGGTGTACCGCGCGCTGGCGTGGGGCACGATGAATTCAGCCGGCATCCACGCCCAGCTCGGGTACATGGATTATGGGGTGCTGAACACGCTGCAGGTGGACCAGCACGGGAACATCAACTCCACGTTCCTGGGTGAGTACGGTTCGCAGGGGCGGCGCTTCGGGGGGCCCGGAGGGGCGGATACCATCGCGGCCTGCTGCTGGCGCACCATCCTCATTACCGACCAGGAGCGGCGGAAGTTCGTGCGGCAGGTGGACTTCATCTCCTCCCCGGGCTTTCTCGATGGCACGCCCGGGGCGCGGGAGCGCGCGGGACTGCCGAAGGACACGGGACCCTGGCGGGTGGTGACGCCGTGGGCGATGTATGACTACCAGGATCGGCGGCTTCGGCTGATGGCGCGCGTGCCATGGGTGACGGTCGACGAGATTCTCGCCGAGTGCGAGTGGAAGCCGCTCGTCGCCGATGAGGTCCAGGTGCTGGACCCGCCGACGGAGGAGGAGCTCCATCTCCTCCGGACCGAGCTCGACGTCCGCGGCCAGACCACGGACGCGGCGGGGTCATGGATCACCTGGGACGGCGAGAAGTACGTGCGGGCGTAACGCCCCCGCCAGGACCCGAGCTCTCGCCGAAACGCCCACCCGTGGATGGCAGGGTGGGCGTTTTCGTGGTTCGTGGTTTGGGGGTAGGGCCGGTGGCGGCGTAAGCCACCGGCCCCGGGGGGAGACCGCAACTGTCGGCGTCAGGCTGCCACAGTAACGGGGCTGAGATAGCGGGCGAACCAGCCCGCGGCCTCGGCGATGGACCGCCGCAGCGGCTCGCCGGAGTAGATCTGGTAGTGGCGGATTCCGGGGATGACCACCAGGCGCCTGGGCTCGGCAGCCGCGGCGTAGAGCGCTTCGAATTCCGCGGACGGCGTCACCGTGTCGTGCTCGGCAGCCACCAGGAGCAGCGGGCGCCCCGCCAGCGCATCGACAACCGCGATGGGGCGGTGGTCGAAGGTCGACTCCAGGAACTCCATCGAAATCGGTTCGGCGAGCGCGGGAAACTCCTGCCGGGCAACGGTGAAGAACGCCACGCTATCCGTATCGTTGAGGATCTGCAGCGGGTCGACCATGGTTGAGGAGCCGGTGAGGACGCGCCGCCTGCGCTCCTGCTCGATGAGCGCGCGCATGGGGGCGGTTTCCTCGTCGGGGCGTTCGCGCATGCGGCGCCCGCCATCGGCGAATCCAACTTGCGCCGCCACGCAGCGGACCCGAAGGTCCGCTGCGGCGGCGACTATCGCGTTCGCGGCGCCGTAGCTCGTGCCCCAAAGCCCAACGCGTCGCGGATCGACCTCGCTGAGCGTCTCCAGGAAGGTGACGCTGTTGTGGATATCCTCGATTTGCCTGCGGGCAACGAGCCGGCCTCGTGTGCCATGGCTTTCGCCGAACCCCCGATAGTCGAAGGCCAGCGCAGCGATGCCGGCACGGGCGAACCCGCGGGCGTAGTCAGGGAGGATCAGCTCCTTGATGCCGGTGAAGCCGTGGCACAGGACGACTCCCGGGACGGGATCCTGTGCAGAGGCGTTACCCGGCAGGTAGAGGACCGCGGAAATCCGGTCCCCCTCGGAGTAGTAATTCACCCTGCGCTCGATTACTTCCACTGCGCAGATGGTGGGCCCCGGCCAGCCGTTTGCGATATGCGCTTCGTCATAACGCCTTCAGGAAATCGCCGGAACGATACTGGCGGGAGATTGGGCCCAGTGAAAAAGGAGAACCGCCATGGCCGAACCGGGTGACCTGCTCGTTCGTTCGCTGCTGCAGCACGGTGTGAGCGAGGTGTTCGCGCTTTCGGGCGGGCACCTGGATCCCATCTTCCAGGCGTGCGCGGCGCATGGCGTGCGGCTCATCGACACGCGCCACGAAGCCGCGGCAGCACATATGGCGGACGGCTTCGCCCGGACAACGGGCCGGCCCGGCGTCGCCCTCGTTACCGCCGGACCGGGCGTCACGAACGCCATCACCGGCGTCGCCAACGCGTACATGGATGCGATCCCCATGATCTGCATCGGGGGACGCAGTCCTTTGCGCGACGACGACCGGCTGCCGTTGCAGGGCATGGACCAGGTCGCCCTCATGGCGCCCGTCACCAAGTTCGCGCGTACGGTGCTGCAACCAGAACGGGTGCCGGAGTACGTGCACATGGCCTGGCGCCACGCCACGAGTGGCAGGCCCGGCCCGGTCTTCCTCGATATCCCGGTTGACGTGCTCTTCACGCCGGTCCGTGAGGACGATCTGCCGCCGCTCGGGCTCCACGAGCCCCGGCGGCTCGCTGTTCCCCCCGTGGAGGCGATCGACGAAGCCCTCGACCTCCTCGAGCAGGCCGAGCGGCCGGTTGTCTTCGCAGGTGGCGGCGCCATGTTCTCCGGCGCGCAGGAAGAGGTGCGGCAGTTCGCC
>JBBIVC010000250.1:0-3826 GCA_037439905.1 Thermoflexus sp. | reverse complement strand
CCCGGCGCCGCAACGAGGGGTAGCGGGCCCGTGCCACGGATTACCCGCGTCTGCGAATCGCCACCGCGCTCAGGGCGAGCGACCCGAGGGCGAAGCCGCCCATCACCAGCAGCGACCTCGCCAGGTGCGTGCCGGGGAGGTCGGTCAGGGTCGCGCGCACGCCATCGGCGGCGTAGGTGGGCGGGAAGAAGTGGGCCGTGAATTGGAGCAGGCCCGGGAGCTGTTCCTTCGGGAGCAAGACTGGGGCGAAGAAGACGACGTAGAAGATGGTGAGCTGCGTGAGGGCGTTGGTGACCTGGAGGTGGGGCGAATAGACCGCCATGGCCACGCCCACCCCCGCGAGCGAGAGCACCGCCAGCACGCCGACCGCGAGGATCGCCGGGTCGAATTCGAGGTCGAGGCCGTAGCGCCACATGCCGAAGAGGGTGCAGCAGGCGACCGCGGGGAAGGCCAGGAGGGCGACGACGGTGACGAGGGCGGCCAGGTAGGCCTCGCGGCTGATGGGGAGGGCCAGGTAGTAGTCGAGCGTGCCGAGGGCCTTCATGCGGCCGACCACCTGGGGAAGCATGACCAGCCCGACGGTGGCGAAGGACTGGGCGGCGGTGCCGGTGACGATGTACGTGGCGGTGGTATCGGAGATGTTGGGCATCACGTAGCCCAGTCCGAGGACGAGCCCGGCAGCCATGGCTCCCTGGAAGGTGACCACGAACGAGACTTCCGTGCGCATCGCCCGGAGCTGCATCGAAACGAGGTCGCGGTACTGGAGCAAGGCCGGCATGCGTGGCTACCCCCGCCGCCGCATGGCCACGGCGCTGAGCACAAGCGAGCCGACCGCGAAGGCCGACATGACCGCGAGCGAGCGCGCCAGGTGGGTGCCCGGGAGGTCGGTGAGGGTGGCCCGGACGCCATCGGCGGCGTAGGTGGGCGGGGCGAAGGTGGAGGTGAACTGGAGGAGCTCGGGCAGTTGCTGCTTCGGGAGCAACACCGGCGCGAAGAAGAGGACGTAGAAGATGATGAGCTGGGTGAGCGCGTTGGTGACCTGGGCGTGGGGCGAATACACCGCCATGGCCACGCCGACACCGGCGAGCGAGAACACGGAGAGGAGCGCGACTGCCGGGAAGGCGGGGTCGAAAGTGAACGAGAGGTCGTAGTGCCAGGCGCCGAGGAGGATGCAGAAGGCCACCGATGGCAGCGCGATGACGGCGACGACGGTGACGAGGGCGAGGATGTAGGCCTCGCGGCTGATGGGCATGGAGAGGAAGTATTCGATGCGGCCCATCTCCTTCGCCTGGGCGAGCATCTGGGGGAGCATGACCAGGCCCACCGTGATGAAGGCCTGGGTGGCTGTGCCGGTGACCAGGAAGGTGGCGGTGGTCTTCGAGACGTCGGGGATGAGGTAGCCAAAGCCGATGACCAGACCGAGGGAGAGCACAATCTGCACCATGGCGATGAACCAGAACTCGCTGCGCATGGCGCGGAGCTGCATCGAAACCAGGTCGAAATACTGGCGGAACCAGGTCATGAGACGGCCTCCAGTTCGCGCGGGGGCATGACGGCGGCGGCGTAGATGTCGTCGAGGGTGGGCGGGCCGATGCGGAAGTCGCTCAGCAGTCCTTCTTCGCGGAGGGCGCCGAGCCAGGCGCTGACCGCCGGCAGGTCGCGCTGCTCGAAGAGGTAGCAGCCGGCGTTGCCGTGCTCGGCGGTCAGCGCCGGGTGTGGTGCAACCTCGCCAGCGACGGTCAGTTCGAGGCGGAGGCGCTCGGTGACGACGGTGCGGAGGGCGGCCGGCGTGCCTTCGCGGACGATGCGGCCGCCATCGATGATGGCCAGGCGGTCGATGAAGCGTTCGGCCTCGGCGAGGTTGTGGGTGACGAGGAGGACGGTGGCGCCATCGCGGCCGAGTTCGTCGACCGTCTGCCAGAGGAGCTGGCGGCGGATGGGGTCGACGTCGTTCGTGGGCTCATCGAGGACGAGGAGGCTGACGGGGGCGGCGATGGCGGCGGCGAACCCGGCGAGGCGGCGCACACCGCCGGAAGCGGTGTGCATGGAGGTTTTGCGGAAGGGCCCGAGGTCGAGCCGCTCGATGAGGGCGGCGGCGGTGCGGCGGGCATCGCGCGGGGGCACGCCGCGCAGGCGGGCGGAGAACTCAATGAGCTCGCCGACCTGGAGGGCTTCGAGGTCGAACTGGCCCTGGGGAAGGAAGCCGATGTTGCGCCGGGCGAATCCCGGGTCGGCGACGATATCGACGCCGTTGAGGGTGATGGCGCCGGCAGTGGGGCGGAGCATGCCGAGCACCTGGCGGACAAGGGTGGTCTTCCCTGCGCCGTTGGGGCCAAGGAGGCCGAAGACCTCGCCCGGCTGGAGCGCGAGCGAGATGCCGGCGTTGGCCAGGGTGCCGTTGCGGTAGCGCTTTTCGAGGTTGCGGATATCGAGGAGCGGCGGGGTGGTCACGGGTTACCTCATCTCCTGTTCGGCGGTTCGGCGAAGGAGGTCCTCGAGCGCGTGGAGCGCATCTTCGAGGCGGTAGACGCCGGGCTCGGCCATGCCGATGACCTTGAGGCCGGCGAGGCTGGCCGCGCCCAGGAGGGAGACGGCCTCGAGGTCCAGGTCATCGGCGACTTCGCGCATGCCCATTGCGGCGAGGAGGCCGCCGGCGAGGCGTTCGACGGTGCGGGAGACGGGCTCGGCATCGATGGCGGGGCCGCCGGAGATGAGGCGTTCGCCGATGGCCTGGATGCCCTGCTCGATGAGCTGGGAAAGGGGAGACGCGGTTCCGGTGCGCATGGCTATCCCTCCTTGGCGAGAGAGATTAACACGTAGCTTAAGAAAATCAATACTCTTCTTGAACTCTATCATCAGTGATTCATGGATTCGGTTTCAGGCCGGGGCTCTCGACAGGCGGCGCGGGTTGGACTACCGTGCCGCGCACCAGTACCTCACCCGGGAGCAGGCAGCATGACCTCACCAGCGGAAGCGCCGCATGTCACCTTCGAACGCCGCGGGCGGGTTGGCCTGATTACGCTGAACCGTCCGGAACGGCTGAACGCGTGGTCGCCCGAGATGGCCCGCCTGGTGCGCAGCCACATCGAGCAGTGCAACGAGGACCCGGCGGTCGGCGCGGTGGTCATCACCGGGGCGGGCCGGGGGTTCTGTTCGGGGGCGGACCTGAGGCGGGACCGGGCAGCCGAAGGCGAGGGCGAGCGGCGACGGCCGGCAGCCGAGGGCGAGCCGCTGACGGCCTTCATGCAGCGTTCGAAGCCGCTCATCGCGGCGATTAACGGCCCGGCGATCGGTGTGGGCTTTACGCTCACGCTCGCGTGCGATGTGCGCATCGCCTCGGAGAACGCGCGGGTCTCGATGCGGTTTGTTCGCATCGGACTGACGCCCGAGCTGGGGTCGACCTACCTGCTGCCGCAGATTACGGGCCTGGGCTCAGCCGCGGAGTTGATCCTGACCGGGCGGATCATCGATGCGCAGGAGGCGCTCCGCATCGGTGCAGTGAACCGGGTCGTGGCGCACGAGCAGCTGCTCGATACGGCGCTCGCTTTGGGCGAGGAGATCGCCTTCAACCCCACGCGGCACATCCGCTGGGCGAAGGGGCTGCTGTACGCGAACGCGGCGAACGACAACCTCCATTCGGTGTTGCGCGCCGAGGACGAGATTTTCGGCCAGGCGGCCCGGAGCGAGGCGTTCGTGGAAGCCGGACGGGCGTTCGTGGAAAAGCGGGAACCGAACTTCCACGCGTGAGGCAGCGGGCGGAGCCAGGGGCATGAGGCGCGCCGGGCAGTGATGGGTGAACACGGAGGCGCGGAGGATTGGAGTTGGG
>JBBIVC010000249.1:0-3841 GCA_037439905.1 Thermoflexus sp. | reverse complement strand
CAACCGCCACTATCCAACCGAACACGACGACACCGATGGCGAGAAGTCCGCCGGTCCCACGGCAAGCGGCGACGGCGCAGCGCGGCCGAGGTGGGGCACGCGCGCCATGGTACCGGCGGCGTCAAGCGGCCGGGACATGCGCTGGCGCATGGCGGCAGCGGGGAAGCTATGCTTCGGCCACAACCCCTTCCCGCAGAGGAGTGGAGCATGGCCCGCCTTCCCTTCGCCGAACGTTCGGACATCCCGGAGAACCTGCAGTATGTCTGGGACAGGAATGCCACGAACGGCGTCCTCCCCAACATCTTCCGGGTGATGGCAAATAACCCGCCCGTATGGCGGGCCTACCTGCGCATGGGGAATGCGCTGTGGAACGACTGCGGGCTCGATGTGGCCACGCGCGAACTGGCCATCCTCCGGGTCGCGATCCTTCACCACAGCACGTACGAATGGCACCAGCATGTGCGCATCGGCCGGCAGGCGGGGCTCAGTGATGACCGCATCGCGGCACTCCACCACTGGAGGACAAGCGACCTGTTTTCGGAGCGCGAGCGCGCCGTGCTGAGTTATGTGGATGCGCTAATCGCGAGCGACCACCCTCCCTTGGAGGTGCACAACGGTCTTGCGGTGCACTTCGGCCCGGCAGCGATCACCGGGGTTGCGCTGCTGGTGGGCTACTACATGATGACCGCGAAGTTCCTCGGCGCGATGGAGGTGGAGACGGAGGGGCCGTTCGTCGGCTGGCAGCCGGGGGCATAGCGGCCGGTTCGCCCGTTAACCCGGCGCGTGGATGCTAGGATCCCGCAACCAGCTCCAGGAGGACCGCGTGACCGCTGCCATGGGCACCCCTGCGACCGAACTCATCGGTCCCGAACGTGAGGGAGGCCAGGGTCTCGACCACCACCAGGAGGAGTCGGGCAACCTTGCCATCCACAAGCTGCTGACGACGAAGGAGGGGGAAGCCTGGACCGACTTCGTGGCGACCGCGCGGCGGGCGCGCGATGGGAGCTGGAGTTACGAGGCGTGGGCGCTCCGCGGGATGGTCCGGTGGGTTCGGCGATACGGGCCGCGCGGTTACGAGTACGAGGTGGTCGAGGTCCTGGGGCAGAATCCGATCGAGCGGCAGGACTACCGCGCGCTGAGCACGCTCGCCGAGGAACTCGCGGCGGCCGGGAACCCGGAAGACGTCCAGCGGGCGTTTGTCGAGCCCGATCGCCTCACCTACCCCTTCGCCTACGAGCGGATCTCGCAGCTGTTCGACAGCCCGAACGCTCCGGACCTGGTGGTCAACCCGAAGAGCTACGCCTACGGCCGGCAGCCGGGCCAGCACGGGGCGCTCGACGTGATCCAGTCGCGCTCGCCGCTGGTGTTCTCGGGGCCCGGGGTGAAGCGGGGTGAAATGGCGGATGCGCCGGCGAGACAGGTGGACATCGCGCCCACCATCGCGAAGGTGATGGGGTTCCCGCTCATTGACGGCAGGGATGCGACGGGACGGACAAGCAGCGAACGGGGCGTGGCCGCGGATGTGTACCTGGAACGCCAGGACGGGCGGGTGCTCGAAGAGGTGCTCGACCCGGGGTCGGGCCGGCCGGAGCGCGTGTACCTCATGCTGCTCGATGGCCAGTCGCACCCGGAGCTGCTCCACCGGATCGAGACAGAACCCGGGGCGCTGCCGAACCTGCGGCGGCTCATCGCCAACGGGGTGATGCTGCGATATGGGAGCATCACGAACTTCCCCAGCATCACATGGCCAAGCCACAACACCATCGGGACGGGCGCCTGGTGCGGCCACCACGACATCGTGAACCCGAGCTACTACCTGCGTGAGACCCGGGAGACCGTCTCGCCGCAGGGCCAGCAGTTCGACACGGCGCGCTTCCTCGGTCCGGGCGTGGAGACGCTCTTCGAGGCGTTCCACCGGGTGTTCGGGAGGTGGGACGGGATGGCGGGAGCCTTTACGGCATCGATCAACGAGCCCTGCACGCGCGGCGCGGATCATGCTTCGCTGGAGCGGAAGCTCGTTGGCGATCGTGGTCAGTTGGTTGCGCTGACGAAGGAGACCGAGCACGAGATCAGCCCCCGCTGGTTCAACGAGCTGGAGGAGGACGGCCACAGGCTCCAGGGGCAGATTGACAACCGGGCGCTGGCGCAGGCCCGGCAGCTCTTCCTCGATGAGTCTCACCCGCCACCGATGTTCGTGTATCACGAGTTCGCTCAGCCAGATTCGTCAGCACATGACTATGGCCCGCATCATGAAGGCGCGCGCGAAGCGCTCGACGAGACGGACGTCCGCATCGGGCACATCCTGCGGACGCTGGAAGAGCGCGGGCTTTTCGATTCGACGCTGTTCATCGTCACCACGGACCATGGCATGGCGACGCAGGACGTCTCGCTGCGCGCGAACCCCGCGCGAATTCCACAGCGGGAGGGGATGGCGGCGATTACGACAGAGCCACTCGTCTACCTGCGCGACCTCCGGGTGGAGGTCGCGGTCCAGAGGGACGGCCGCACGGCGCAGGTGACGGTGTTGGACAACGACCCCGGGCCTTCGGGCGAGCGCGAGCCGGTTGGAGGTGCGGAGGTCCTGGTAACAGACCATCGCGATGGGGTGGTGGCCCGGGTTGTCACGGACGTGAGCGGCGTGGCCGGGGTTTCTATCCCGGCAGACCTGGAGCCAGCGGACCTGCGGCTGGCGGTCCACGCGGATGGGTCTAATTCCCGGCACATGCGGATGGACGGGTCGAACTTTTCGCTGGACCTGCGAACGGTGCTGTACGGCGGTGACTGAGCCCGGTTGGGGGCCCGACTTGCCCAACCTTGACGCGCACGGTAGATATTGAGGCGCATATCCGGAGCCGGTAACCCTCCTTGGGGGCCGAACTCCAGCACAAAGGCAGGCTGCTTTGCACGATTATTCGAGGATGGTCCCTCAAGCCACGCCCGAAACGAAGCCGTATTGGGACGGGCTGAAAGAGGGCAAGCTGATGATTCAGCGCAACAAAGCGACGGGGAAGGCGTACTTCCCTCCGCGTCCCTTCGACCCGCGCGACCCGTTCGCGGAGGTGGAGTGGTTCCAGGCGAGCGGACGGGGAACGCTCGCGACCTACGTGATCAGCCACCGCCCACCCCCGGGCTACGAGGCCCCGTTCTCCATCGCCGTTGTGGAGCTGGAAGAGGGCGTGAAGATGATGACCAACATCATCGACTGCCCGCAGACGCCCGAAGCGCTGCAGCTCGACATGCCAGTCGAGGTGGTGTTCCACAAGGTGAACGACGAGATCACGCTGCCGCTCTGGCGGCCGGCGAAGGGGGGTTAGGCCAGTGGTAAAGCCAGGAAGTGTGGCCATCGTCGGCGCGGCCGAACTGGTCAGTCCGCAGGGCGTGTTCCCTGAGCTATCGCAGCTGGGCCTCCACGCCGAGGCGGCGATCCGTGCGATGAAGGAAACCGGGCTGAAGCCGGCGGACATCGACGGGGTCGCGTGTGCCGGGGCAAGCCCGACCGAAGTCGCGTGGTACCTCGGGATCACGCCCAAGTACGTCGATGGGACGTCGGTGGGCGGCTGCTCGTTCATGATTCACGTGCGGCACGCGGTTGCGGCCATTGAGTCGGGGCTGGCCTCGACGATCCTGATCACCCATGGGGAGAGCGGGAAGTCGGGCATTGGGCGCGGCGGGTTCCCGGGCGGCCGCCAGGGCCTGAACATGCAGTTCGAGCAGTGGACCGGCCCGATGGGGCCACCCACGATGTTCACGGTGCCGGTGCTGCGCTACATGAAGAAGTACGGCGTCACCGAGGAACAGCTGGCGATGGTGGCCGTGGTGCAACGCGAGTACGCCGCGAAGA
>JBBIVC010000248.1:0-3845 GCA_037439905.1 Thermoflexus sp. | reverse complement strand
TGATGGTTGGCGTGTTGGTGGGCGTGGGCGTGTCGGTCGGGGTGGGCGTGATGGTCGGGGTGGACACGGGGGTGCCGTCGCTCCCGGGGAACCAGAGCGGGCCATCGGACAGCGGAGTCCCGGGAGGGATCTTGAAGTCGAGGTAGTCTTCCGGGTTGACGGGCGTGTCGTGCCAGCGTATCTCGAAGTGCAGGTGCTCGCCGGTGGAGTATCCGGACGAGCCGGTGATGCCCAGGACCACGTTGTTGTCGACAGGGTCGCCGGCCGCGACGCGGGTTTCGCTGAGGTGGCCGTAAAGCGTGGTCCAGCCGCCTCCGCAGTCGACGAACACGTGGTTGCCATAGGCGCCCGAATAGGCGGCCGAGGCGACGGTGCCCGTGCAGGCGGCGTAGACCGGGGAGTGGCTCAGCCCTTCGAGCGCGAGGTCGATGCCGCCGTGGATTCGGCCCGGGCCACGGTTGGTGGCGCCGTAGCGGTCGGTGACGCGACTCCACTCGCGGAGCGGCATGGAGAAGCGGCCGGTAGCGGCGGCAGCGGCGTCCACCGCGGGCAGACGGGCAGGGTCGGGCTGGGCGACCGCGCCCTCATCGGTTTGGGGGGGCTGGCGCTCCGGGGTTTCGTGGCCGGGAGCGGTGGCGGATTCGCCGGCCGGGCCAAGGACTCCCGCCTGGAGCCCCTGTTCGGCGCCGGAGCCAGCCGGGTCGCGCGCGACGATCACGGCGCCGACGCCCGCGACAAACGTGGCGCCGAGAAGGATGCGGGCGGCGTGGGAGCCCGGGAGCCGGGGCACGCGGAGCGTGGGCATCGATCAGTACCATCGGATACGCGGGGCCTTAAGACCAGAGGATGGGCCCCGTTCCGGGCAAAAGCCGGCCTTTGGGGAGTTGGCGGGCTTTACCTGGCGCTGCCCTGGCCGGGCGCTGTGTGGCCGTTCGCACTCGATCGTCGCGGGGCGCCTGTTAGGATGCCGGGTGTGGCGCTCATCGAGACGCAACAGCTGACCAAGCGGTACGGCGCGAGCGTGCTGGCGCTCAACGGCCTGGATTTGGCGGTGGAGCCCGGCATCATCGGGCTGGTGGGCGCGAATGGCGCGGGCAAGAGCACGCTCATCAAGATCCTGCTCGGACTGCTTGCGCCGACGAGTGGCAGCGCGACCGTGCTCGGCTACGACATCGCCCGGGAAGGGCCGGTGCTGCGCCAGTTCGTGGGCTACATGCCGGAGCACGACTGCCTGCCCGGCGATGTGAGCGCGACGGAGTTTGTGGCGCACATGGCGCAGGTGAACGGCCTGCCCCGCTCCTCTGCGCGGGAGCGCACGGCGGAGACGCTGCGGCACGTGGGGCTCTTCGAGGAGCGGTACCGGGAGATGCGGGGGTACTCGACCGGCATGAAGCAGCGGGTGAAGCTGGCGCAGGCGCTGGTCCATGACCCGCAGGTGCTGTTTCTCGATGAGCCGACGAACGGCCTGGACCCTGCGGGACGCGACGAGATGCTGGACCTGGTGCGGCGGACGGGGAGGGAGTTTGGCATTTCGATCGTGATGGCCTCGCACCTGCTCGGGGAGATCGAGCGCGTGTGCAACTACCTGGTGGTGATCGACGGCGGACATCTCCTGCGGCAGGGACCGCTGGGGGACTTCACCGCGGCGACGGGCGTGCTGGCCGTCGAGGTTGACGGAGAGGCGGAGCGGCTCGCGGGCCACCTTCGCGAGCGCGGGCTGCGGGCTGAAGTGGACCGCCGGACAGTCCTGGTGGCGCTGGAGGGCGACGAACGGGCGTTTGACCTGATCCGGGATGCCTGCGCGGACCTCGGGCTCGGACTGGTGCGGCTGGAGCGGCGGCGCCAGAACCTGGAAGACCTGTTCCGGCCCGCCGAGAAGGGAGCAGCCCATGCCGCCAGCTGAGGCGCGCAGCGGGAGCATCTACGACCTGGGTTACCGCCGCTACGATGGTCCTCGGCTGGGGCGGCAGCATGCGGTCGTGGCGCTGTACCTCTACAGCCTGCGGGGGGCGTTCGGCATCGGACGGAGGACCTCGAGCAAGATCATCCCGATCATCATCACGGTGATCGCCTTCCTGCCAGCGCTCATCCAGCTCGGGGTGGCCGCGATCGTCTCGGACGATGTGGACGTGATCCGTCCCGAGAACTACTTCGGGTTTGTGCAGGTGCCGGTGGCGCTGTTCTGCGCGGCGATCGCCCCGGAGATTACCGGCCGCGACATGCGCCAGCGGACGCTCTCGCTGTACTTTTCGCGGGCGTTGCTGCGGCGCGACTACGCCCTGGCGAAGCTGGCGGCGTTCGCGACGGCGCTGACCGTGCTGACGCTCGCGCCACAGGTGTTGTTGCTCCTGGGAAACGGGCTGGCGACGAACGACCTCGGCCAGTACGTGAGCGATAACTGGGAGGACCTGCCGCGGACGGTGGGGAGCGGTGCGGCCATCGCGGTGGCGATGGGCGCGGTGGCGATGGCGATCGCCAGCCAGACATCGCGCAGGGCCTATGCGACCATCGCCGTGGTGGCATGGTTCCTGGTGACGTGGCCAATCGCGGCGATCCTGGTTTTGGAGGTGGGCGGCGCGGGGCGCGTGGCTGCCCTGCTCAGCCCGTTCGACTTCGTGTACGGAGCGACGATGTGGGTGTTCGGTGTGACGCCCGAGCGTGATTCGGTGCAGGATGTGGCGGGGATCCCCCTGTGGGGGTATGGCGCGGCGCTGGCGGCTTACGCTGCGGGTGGCGCGGCGATCGTCATCCGGCGGTTCGAACGGATAGCGGCATGAGCGCGACACCGCCCGCCATCGAGGTCATCAACGTCAGCCGCTGGTACGGGAACATCGTGGCGGTGAACGACATCTCGTTCACGCTCGGGCCCGGGATCACGGGGCTCCTGGGGCCGAACGGTGCGGGCAAGTCGACGATGCTGCACATGCTTTCCGGCTTCCTGAAGCCATCTGCCGGCCAGCTGCGGGTGTTCGGCGAGCCGGCCTGGGAGAATCCCGGCATCTACCGGCGCATCGGGCTGGTACCGGAACGGGAAGCGGTCTATCCGTTCCTGACGGGTTACGAGTTCGTGCGGCTTTCGGCCGAGCTGCACGGGCTGTCGGACCCGGCTGCCGCTGCCCGCAGGGCAATCGGGCTGGTGGAGATGGAGGGATTCGCCGGAAGGGCGGCGGGCGGCTATTCGAAAGGAATGAAGCAGCGCGCGAAGATCGCTGCCGCCCTGGTGCACGAGCCGGAGGTGCTGCTGCTTGATGAGCCGTTCAACGGGGCCGACCCGCGGCAACGGCTGCAGATGATGGACATGCTGCGGGAGATGGCCGGACGGGGCCGGACGATCCTCTTCTCCTCGCACATCCTGGAGGAGGTGGAGCGGCTGGCGGAGGATGTGCTCGTGATCGTTGCGGGGAGGCTTGCCGCATCGGGTGACTTCCGCGAAATCCGCAAGCTGATGACCGACCGGCCGCACACGTTCACGGTGCGGTCGAGCGACAACCGGGCGCTGGCGGCGGCGCTCGTGGCCGACCCATCGGTCTACGGGGTGGAGCTCCAGGATGGGACGTTGCAGGTGCGCACGGGGGAGTTCGCGGCGTTCACGCTGGCGATCCCGGGCGTGGCGCGGCAGGCAGGTGTATCGATTTTCGAGCTGCGGCCGACCGATGAGTCGCTGGAGAGCGTCTTCTCCTACCTGGTGAAGCGGTGAACGGCGCGATCATCCGGCTGACGGCCCGGCAGCTGCTGGGGCAGAAGCGGACGATCCTGATGCTGGTGTTCGCGCTGGTGCCGGTGCTCATCGCGGTGCTGTACCGGGTCGCCGGGAACGACGACCCACAGCGCTGGGCAGCTTCCGC
>JBBIVC010000247.1:0-3917 GCA_037439905.1 Thermoflexus sp. | reverse complement strand
CGACGCTGCGACGGCCGAGATGGAGCCTTTCCGCAAGAAGCTGGAGGAGGAGCGGGAGGCCCTCCGCGCCCAGTACCTGAAGCGCATCGAGCTCCTGGAGGACCTGAAGGACCCCATCGTCCACGACCAGTGCACGCTGTTGGCCGAGCAGGACCTGCGGGAGATCAACGAAGCCTACCCGGGGCTCGTCAAGGCCGGCATGGGTGCCGAGGCGGTCCTCCAGATTTTGGAGCGCATCGATTTAGATGCCCTCTCCTTGAAGCTGAGGGCCGAGATCCAGAACTTCAGCGGCCAGCGGCGCAAGAAAGCCACCAAGCGTCTCCGGGTAGTGGAAGCCCTGCGCAAGAGCGGCAACAAGCCCGCCTGGATGATCCTGAGCGTCTTGCCCGTCCTGCCGCCCGACCTTCGCCCCATGGTCCAGCTCGATGGCGGCCGCTTCGCCACCAGCGACCTCAACGACCTGTACCGGCGCGTCATCAACCGCAACAACCGCCTGAAGCGCCTGCTCGATCTCGGCGCCCCGGAAATCATCATCCGGAACGAGAAGCGCATGCTGCAGGAGGCGGTCGATTCGCTCATCGATAACGGCCGCCGCGGCCGCGCCGTGAGCGGAAGCGGCAACCACAAGCTCAAGAGCCTCAGCGACATGCTCAAGGGCAAGCAGGGGCGCTTCCGCCAGAACCTGCTCGGCAAGCGCGTCGACTACTCGGGCCGCTCGGTCATCGTCGTCGGCCCCGAGCTCAAGCTCTCACAGTGCGGCCTCCCGAAGCGCATGGCCCTTGAGCTCTTCAAGCCCTTCGTCATGCACTCGCTCGTCGCCAAGGGCCTTGCCCACAACATCAAGAGCGCCAAGCGCATCGTCGAGCGCGCGCGCCCCGAAGTCTGGGACGTCCTCGACGAAGTGATCCGCGACCGCCCGGTCCTCCTGAACCGCGCGCCCACGCTCCACCGCCTCGGCATCCAGGCGTTCCAGCCCGTCCTCATCGAAGGTTCAGCCATCCAGCTGCACCCCCTCGTCTGCGCCGCCTTCAACGCCGACTTCGACGGCGACCAGATGGCCGTCCACGTCCCACTCAGCCGCGAGGCCGTCGCCGAGGCACGCCAGATCCTCATGTCCACCCGCACCCTGCTCTCGCCGGCGAGCGGCGACCCCATCGTCGCCCCGTCGCTCGACATGGTGCTGGGCTGCTACTACATGACCGACCGCGATGCCAATGCCCGCGGCGCCTACCGCGAAGCCAACGGCCGCCCGGCGGAAGGGCTCTACGGCTCCTTCGAAGAGGCCAAGCTCGCGTTCGACCTCGGCATTGTCGACCTCCGCGCGCCCATCCGGGTGCGCACCACGAAGGCCGTCGTCGACGATGGCGGCGTGCTCACCGAACCCGAGTACGACACCAACGGCAACCCGCGCCCGCACCTCATCGATACGACGGTGGGCCGCATCATCTTCAACGAGATCCTCCCGGAGGAACTGCCCTTCCAGAATCTCATCATGGACCGGCCCAACCTCCGCAAGGTTGTGGCCACCTGCTACCGCACCCTCGGCGGCGAGGCTACCGGAGAAGTGGTCGACCGCATCAAGGCGACCGGGTTCCACTACGCAACCCGCAGCGGCATCACCATCGCCATCCACGAAATCCAGGTGCCCAAGAACAAGGCCCAACTGCTCGAGGCCGCCGACCGCAAGGTCGACGAGTTGATGGAGCAGTACCAGATGGGGCTCATCACCGACGACGAGCGCTACCAGGGCACCGTCGAAATCTGGGCCGAGACCACCAGTCAGATCGAAAAGGCCATCAAGGAGCGCATGCCCGAATACGGCTCGCTCAACTACATGGCCAGCTCGGGCACCAAGGGCAACATCACCCAGATCCGCCAGATGGCCGGCATGCGCGGCCTCATGGCCGACCCGAACGGCAAGGTCATCGAGCTTCCCATCCGCGGCTCGTTCCGCGAAGGGCTCTCGGTGCTCGAATACTTCATCTCCACGCACGGCGCCCGCAAGGGTCTTGCCGACACCGCCCTCCGGACGGCCGACTCCGGCTACCTCACCCGCCGCCTCATCGACGTCGCACAGGATGTCATCATCCTCGAAGAGGACTGCGGCACCACCTCTGGCCTCTGGATCGAACGCGAGGCGAACGGCGATGCCATGGAGGCTCTCCGCGGCCGAATCCTTGGCCGCTATGCTGCCATGCCCGTGGTCGATGAGGAGACGGGCGAGGTCATCTGCGACCGCAACCAGGAATTCAACGAGGCCATCGCCGACGAAATCGATGCGCGCAACATCCAGCGCGTGTTCGTCCGCACGCCAATGTCCTGCGAGGCCGAGCGTGGCCTCTGCCAGCTCTGCTACGGCCGCGACCTCGCGCGGGGCGAGCTCGTGAAGCTCCGCACCGCGGTCGGCATCATCGCCGCCCAATCCATCGGCGAGCCGGGCACCCAGCTCACCATGCGCACGTTCCACACCGGCGGCGTCGCCTCGCAGACCGACATCACCAGCGGCCTGCCCCGCGTCGAGGAGCTCTTCGAGGCGCGCGCTCCCAAGGGCGAAGCCATCATCAGCGAGACCGACGGCATCGTCGACATCGTCCAGGAGAACGAGCGCCGCATCGTCCGGGTCACCAACGTCGATACCCTCGTCGAGGAGTACGAGATCCCGGCGAAGGGCGAGGCCCTGGTCCAGGATGGCGAGCGCATCGTGGCCGGCACACCCATCGCGAAGGGCCCCGAAAACAAGAAGGACACCACCGCCGTCGCCGAGCAGGTGATCTCCCGCATCTCGGGCACTGTCCGCGTCGCAGGGAAGAACAAGCTCCAGGTGGTGTACGAAGAGCGCGAGGAGCGCGAGTACGCCATCCCGGCGGCGGCCCGGCTCCTCGTCGAAAACGGCCAGATGGTCTACGCCGGCGACCAGCTCACGGAAGGCGCGAAGAACCCGCAGCACATCCTGCACATCCAGGGCCGCGACGCCGTCCGCAAGTACATGGTCGAAGAGGTGCAGAAGGTCTACAAATCCCAGGGTGTGAACATCAACGATAAGCACATCGAGGTGATCACCCGCCAGATGCTCCGCCGCGTGAAGGTCGACCACCCGGGCGACACCGGCCTCCTGCCGGGCGACCTGGAAGATCGCCGCACGTTCGAAGAGCTGAACAACCGCATCATCGCCGAAGGCGGCGAGCCGGCCACGGCCCAGCCCGTCCTCCTCGGCGTGACCAAGGCCTCGCTCAATACCGACTCGTGGCTCGCCGCCGCCTCGTTCCAGGAGACGACGCGCGTGCTCACCAACGCCGCGATCGAGGGCGCCACCGACAAGCTCCTCGGCCTCAAGGAGAACGTCATCATCGGCAAGCTCATCCCCGCGCGCAGCGAGATTGAGGTGCCCCGGCGCGAACACTACGCCGAGCTCGACGTGCCCGAATCGCTCCTGCTCGAGGAGGAATCGGAGCTCGAGCGCATGCTCGCCGAGCGCGAGGCCGGCGGCTACCGCCGGGCCGGCGCGGTCGGCCTCCTCGATGATGACGACGAGGAAACCGGCGGCTTCGACGACGATGAGGACGACCCCATCATCGGCGCCGACGACGAGGACTGACCCTCCTCGTCCGCACCCAACGAATACGGGCCTTCCGAAAGGAAGGCCCGTTCTGCTTTTCTTGAACCTGCGCGCTATGCGGCAGGCCGCACGAGTGCCACCGCCGTCCCGAGCCGCTCGACGAGCTCCTCCGCGTCCCGGCTAAGGCGGTGCCCGGTGACCAGGCCACGGGCGTTGTACCCTGCCTTGCGGAGAATGGCCGCGCGACTGCTGGCCCGCTCCACATCCTCGGCAGGAACCGTCTGCGAGACCTCCACCGCGAAAAGCACCTCGCGGGCAGTGTCCCGGTCCTGCGCCTGGACGAGGAAGTCCAGGGCGGCGA
>JBBIVC010000246.1:0-3930 GCA_037439905.1 Thermoflexus sp. | reverse complement strand
CGCCATTCATTACCTCGGCGAGAGGCTGGGTCGCCGTTACGTCGAGCGATCTGGTGGGACCGGGATCCTCGTAACCGTCACGCCGGAGAAGATCATCTCCTGGGACTACGCCCGGGAATCGAACCCCTGATTCCTGCCCGGTGAACAGGAACGCGATGCGGACTGGCCGCCTCGGGCGGTCGATCGAACCCGCGCGGCTGGCGGGCAGCGCGGCCGTGCGGTGGGCTTCCACCTACCTGTACCGGGGCGAGAAGCGGCAGGCGAAGCGCCGGCAAGCCGTGCTGCGAACCGCCGAGGATGTCACGCGGACGATGGGCGAAATGAAGGGCGCGGCGATGAAGCTCGGCCAGGTGCTCTCGCTGATGGCGGGTGTCGTCCCAGACGAGATGGCTGAGCAGCTGGCAGCGCTGCAATCGAACGCCCCGCCGATGGCCTACGAGCTGGTGGAGCAGGTGTTCGAGCGCGAGTATGGGCAACCGCCGAACCGGCTGTTCCGGAAGTTCCAGAAGGAGCCGTTCGCCGCGGCTTCCATCGGGCAGGTCCACCGGGCCGAACTGGAGGACGGGACGCCGGTCGCGGTGAAGGTCCAGTACCCGGGCGTCCGCCAGGCCATCGAGCACGACCTGGCGAACGTGGGGCTGATGATCGGCCTTGGCGGGTTCATCGCGCGCGGGCTGGATACGCAAACGATCGTGCGCGACCTGAAGGAGGGCATCCGCGCTGAGCTCGACTACCTCCATGAGGCGGCGTGGCAGCAGCGATTCTTCGAAGCGTACGACGGACACGCGTTCATCCGCGTGCCACGCGTGTACCACGAGCTCACCACCAGCACGGTGCTCGTGCAGGAGTACATCCGGGGCCGGAAGTTCGCGGAGGCCAGGAACCTGCCCCAGCCGGAGCGCGACCGGCTCGGTGAGATCATCTACCGGTTCTGCTTCGGCAGCCTGTACCGCCATCGCCTCTTCAACGGAGACCCGCACCCCGGCAACTATCTGCTCCTCGATGACGGAGCGGTCGCCTTTGTCGACTACGGTTGTGTCGCGGAGTTCAGCAACTCGGTCGTCACCGATTTCAAGCGGCTGATCCGGGCGCTCCTGGCGGGGGACATCGATGGCTGGCGACGGGCGACCGAGCAGGTGGGCATCCTCCACCGGGACGCACCGTTCACCACGCGAGAACTCTACGACCATATGCACTGGTATTGGGCGCCAATCCTGGAGGAGCGGGTGGAGTTCACGCCCGAGCTCGCGGCCGAGATGGTCCGCCGGAACACGATGACGACGGGCATGGGTGGCGAAATCAACCAGCACTGCAACGTGCCGGAGGGAATGGTGTTCCTGACCAGGATCAATTTTGGGCTCGCGGGGCTGCTGGCGAGCATCCGCGCCTCGGGGCCGTGGCGCGCCATCGTGGAGGAATACGTGGACGACCGGCCGCCGGCCACCGAGCTCGGACGGATCTCGGCGGCGACGACGCGTTCCGGCCTGCCCGTCTGACCCGCCGGATCATCGGCAGGTGTGGCTGCCTCTGGAGCCGCTGGCGGCCGGGCGTCACCCAGACTCCACTTTCCCGGTTGCGGGAACGTGTCGAACCTCTGATCAGAACGTGGAAGGGTCAGGGGAGCGATGACGGCCGGGCGAACCCAGGCAGTTTCGGCAATCACCGCAAGGAGCAGCCCGCGGCTGGAAATCCAGGTGCTGGTGCTCCAGAGCGCAATCGCGCTCTTCTTCGTCTGCGGAGCGCTGGCCGGCGCCTGGGGACGGGGTGGAGTATCAACGGCGGGCGCTTCCGCGTGGATCATGTCCTACCACGCCGTCCATGCCTGGTACGTGCTGCGCAGGCGAATCCGGGGGCGTTCCAACGCGGCCATCGAGTTCGCCACGCCGCTGCTCGACGTTTCCTGCATCACCGTCGCATGGGTGGTACTGGACAATCCGAGCTCGCCATTCTGGGCGGTGTACCTGTACGCCCTCGTGAGCTACGCGCGGCGGGTGTATTCATGGCGCTACATCGCCCTGACGGCGTTCATCGTCGCGAACCTGGCGGGCGGCTGGCTCTGGATGACTGCCGGCGAAGGCGACCGGTCCGGGGCGGCCGACCTGGTGACGATGGTGGTCCTGGCGGTGGTGCTTGCATCGAATTCGCAGGCGGTTGGGGCGGGCTGGAGGCGGGCCGAGCGGGCCGCGCGCATCCTCGCGGAAACCGATCCGCTGACCGGCATTGCCAACCGCCGGGTGTTCCTGGATGAGCTCGACCACCTGGCCGCTTCGTCGCCCGAGCCGTTCGCGGTGCTCATGCTCGACCTGGACGACTTCAAGCGGATGAATGACGAGCACGGCCACCTGTACGGCGATGAGGTGCTGCAGGACGTCGCCCGAGTGCTCGCGGAAAACGTCCGCGCGGGCGACCGCGTGGCCCGCTACGGCGGCGAGGAGTTTGTGGTGGCGATGCCGCAGACCGGGATCGAGGATGCAACCTCAATCGCCGAACGGCTCCGGCGCGCGGTGTCGGCAGCCACGTCCACCACGGTTTCGGTAGGGTGCGCGGTCCGCGAACCGGGAGAGAGCGCCGACCAGGTGTTGAAGCGGGCCGATGACATGCTGCTGCTGGCCAAGCGCACCGGGAAGGACCGGGTGCGCTGGAGGGAGATGCGCAAGAGCGCGTAGCACGGGTCCGCTCAGCGGGAGGGCGGAGAGTCGCGGCCCAGGCTCGCGCCAACTCCCGGCCTCATGGTCCCGGCAGCGGGCCGAGCCGGTGCTCCACGGCTGCTGCCGACTCCGGGTAGATCTCGGCGAAGGCGCGGACAAGGCCGAAGCAGCCGCTGATCATCATGTCGCCGTACGGGGCAGCGAAGTAGGGTTGAAGCCCGGTCGAACGAATCTTCTCGCGCTGGGGCCCGGTGGCGGCGACCATGGCCGGGAGCTCGGGGCGGACGAGCGAACGGTCGGCCGCGAGCGCTCCATGACCCTTCGAATCGAAGACCTCGGCGTGCTGGAGCGTGCCTTCGGCCATCCGCCCGGTGAATCGCACGATCTGCCCGGAGGTCACCTCGCCGGTGTGGTGCTCGTACAGGCTTGCGATGCGGCGGCCACGGAGATGAAAGCCCAGGAGGTGCATGTTGCCCAGGTTGAGGACGACGGTTTCGGCGCTCGCGGCCACGCGCTCATCGTGGAGCGCGCCGAGCGCCGCCGCCGGGCCGGTATCCATGAATGCGACCGGCGCTTCGCCATCCGCAGAAGCGGCCATGGCGCGTGCGCGGGTGAGGTAGGGCGGCAGGTCGCCCGGGGCGGTGGCGAAGGCCAGGAGGTCGTTCCTGCGCTCCACCACCCGGCGAAGGTGGTCGAACCGGAACAGGCGGTCGGAGACGCCAGGCGGCGCTGCCCCGTGGTCCAGGCAGCCGATCGCGATCCCGTCGAACTCCACCGGCACCTCGAAGGCGGAGAGTGCCACCCGGACGGCGTCGAGGTCGAGGTCGCGGAGCTCGATGCGGTCCGCGTCGAGGTGGCGGGCCTCGTCCTCGGAGACGATCCGGATGCCCATGGCGCGGACCTCATCGAGGTCGTCGTTGAAGGTCTGGGCCGCATCGGGGGTGGCGAAGGCGGTGCCACCAGCGGCAAGGAACTCCTCGGCCGCCCAGCTGCAGGGAAAAGTTGCCTTTTGACATTGGCAATTATCGATGCATTTATTATGAGCCAACTGAACAGGGTTTGAAAGTATTGACGGAAAAGATTGTCGATTATTTGCAAACGGCGGATTCTTGGCGGCAGCATCCGACGAATCCGGTACAGGAATTCAAACCACGTGCAACAACTTTTCCCATAAAGTCTTTCGACAAACTTGAAGATACTCTACGAGAAAAACATGAGTCACCTCCGAGAGGTTTGCTAAATGCAGATTGGGAAACTCTGCAAAAGAATTTTGTGGCAAAAC
>JBBIVC010000245.1:0-3955 GCA_037439905.1 Thermoflexus sp. | reverse complement strand
TCGGTGTGAGTGTGTAGATGGGTGAACATATATCCGGGAGGCCCAGTCTACACCCGGCGCAACCACCGGTCCCAGCCCAGAGTTGTCGATGGCTGGGCTGCCTGCCGCCGATACTGCGGGCTGAGACTCTTTCGAGCGCAGCCAGTTGGCGCGCAACCTCCTATACTTCTCCAACACATGGCAAGCCAGGCACTCCTGCGGAAGACCCAGGCCGACATGGTCCTCGAACGGGCGGCGATGCAGCTCCAGCAGCTGCTGAAGGAAGCCTGCGCCGAGCTAAAGCCATTCCCGCCTTTCCCGAACGCCCTCTTCACCAACGCCATCGAGTGCGAGGCCGGGCCCGCCGGCGACCCGGACCGCGGCTGCATCGTGGTCTGCGAGGACGGGGAGCTGTACGAGCTCCAGATGGGCATCGACCACGAGTCCATCGAGCTCACCGGGTCGTGGGACCCGGTGACCGCGCGCAAGGAGACGCTGAAGAAGGTGGACCTGCACCCGCGCGACTACCTGGTCTACGCCTATGCGGGCCTCTTGGCCGTTACCGAGCATCTGCTCGAACGGGAAGCGGAGGCGAACACGTGAAGCGCACCCTCCGCCTGCTCGTGATCCTCGGAGTGGTCGCGGTGGCGGTGGTGGTGGTTGCCTCGGTGTTGCGGCGGCGGGCCACGGCGCCCGCGCCCGTCGCGTGGACTCCCCCCACGGTTGAGCCTCCACCGGCGCCTGCTCCCCCGGCCGCGCCCGCGCAACCCGGGCAAGCCGGGGAGGCCGAGGCCCTGGCTGAGGAGATCGCCGCCGCGGAGTCGGAAGGCATGGCGCCTCCGCCGGGCGCCCCGCCGGTGGACGTTGCGCTGGACGCCACGGGCGCGCCCGTGGAGCCAGAGCCGCCAGAGACCGCAGCCGAAACCGCCCGTGCCGCGGCCGAACTCGTGGCCCCCGAGACTGCGTTCGAGGAGCTGCTCGAGGCGGCCGAACACGGACGGGACCTGGTGGAAGAGTTCAGCGGAGCGGGCCCGGACGAAGCAACACAGGCGGTGGCCGAACCGGCCCCCGCGCCGGTCGAAGGGGAGCCTCCAGCACCCGAACGGTCCGCCGAACCGCCATCGTTCGGCGTTGATGTCGCAGAGGAAGGGCCTTCGTCCTCGGCGTACGAAGTGGCCACGGCAGAAGGCTCCGCGGATGTGTTGACCGCGGCCTTCGAAGCGCTGGCGGCGACTCCCGAGGCGGCGGAAGCGCCCGCCGAAGCGCCCGCGCCGGAGCAGCGGCTGCTCGATGCGGTCGAAGAGGCGCTCACCGACCTGGAGCCCGCGCCCATCGTGCCTCCGCCCCGGCGGACCGCCGAATCCTACCTGGATGAAGGCAACGTCTACTTCAACGTCGGGCAGTACGGGCTGGCAATCGAGCGGTATACCCAGGCCATCGAAATGGATGGCGAACTGACGGCCGCCTACTACAACCGCGCCAACGCGCGAACCCGGGCGGGCGACCTGGATAATGCGCTGGCGGATTACAACCGGGCGCTGGAGCTGCAACCCGGCGATGCCGACGCGCTGAACAACCGCGGCATGCTCCACCTCTACCGGGGGAACTACGCCGGCGCGCTGAGCGACTTCAACGCCGCCCTGGCGGTGGACCCGACGGACTCGACGGTGATGGTGAACCGGGGGCTGGCGCACCTGCATGGGGGCGATGCGGCGGCGGCGCTCATCGACTTTCGCGAGGCGATCCGGCTCGATGCGACCGACGCGGCCGCCCAGTACGGCGCCGCGCAGGCATCGGCGGCGCTGGGGAACCGCGATGAGTCGCTGCGCCATGTCGGGCGGGCGCTCGAAATCGACCCCGGCTACGCGCGCGAGGCGGCGGCCGACCCGCGGCTGGCGATCCTCCAGGGCGATGAGCAGTTCCTGAAGCTCCTGCGGCAGGCGGGCACGCTCCGCGAATAGCGCCCGTGGGTCGGCACAGGCCGCCTCAGCCGCGCTGGTGGCGGTAGAAGTGGACCTCGACCGGCTCCAGGGTGGCGAGCCCATCCTGGACCATCTCTTCGAGTTCGGGCAGGAACGCGCGGACCTTCTCAGGGGTGTCGACGATCTCGATCACGATGGGCAGGTCCATGGAGAGGCGTTCGATGCGGGTGGTGTGGATGCGGGAAGCAGCCCCGAAGCCGGCCAGCGCACGGGAGACGGTGCACCCGGCGAGGCCTCGCTCGCGGGCCAGGAGCAGGATCGCCTGGTGGAGCGGTTTGCCATGCCAGTGGTCGCTTTCGCCGATGAAGATGCGCAGGAGAAGGCCCTCGCCTTCGAGGTGGAGGTGGTCAGTCATGGGAGCCTCGCAATCACCGATCCCGCCCAGACGCCGAACAGACCGCCGGCGACGCTGAGGAGGACGTTGCCCGATGCGCTAAGCACCTCGTTATCGCGCAGGAGGGCGTACGTCTCCCAGCCGAAGGTGCTGAAGGTGGTGTAGCTTCCGAGAAAGCCGGTGACCAGGAGCAGCCGGGCTTCGCGGCTGAGCATCTCGCGGTCCTCGGCCAGCGCCAGGAGGAGCCCGATGAGCAGGCACCCGGAGAAGTTCACCACGAGCGTGCCGTAAGGGAAGGTGGCGGGAGCGAGGTCCTGGATGCGGCCCTGGACGAAGTAGCGCAGGGGCGCGCCCGCGATTGCCCCGAGCATGATGTAAAGGTAGGTCACCGGCACTCTCCTGCGGAGCCCTAGCTTCGGGCGGCATGCAGGAGTCATCAGCCCGCAACCGGGCGGTTCAACCAGGCGGACTCCATCGCCTTCGGCGCGAGTATAGCGGCGCTGCGGGGCGATGGTCGAACCTATCCTCCCGCTGGCGCTTCACGGTCGATCGCATCGAGCAGGCTGAGCAGGCGCTCGAAGGAAAGTGGCTTGGGCAGGAAGAAATCCTCGGCGCCGGGCCGGGGCCGGGGGTAGGCGCTCATGAGGGCGACACGCGGCCGCGGGGCGCCGGCTTCCGCGATGCGCCGGGCGAGGTCCGGTCCGCCCCCTGCTTCGAGACGAACCTCTGCCAGGACAAGCGCGGGCCGCTCGCGCGCCACGAGGGCCACGGCGGCGTCCTCGTCGCTGGCCGAAAGGCAGCGCCAGCCCGCGCCTTCGAGCACCAGGCGGACCACGCGCCGGAGGGCAGGGTCACTATCGACGATGAGGACGGGGCCCCGCGCGGGCCGGGGCCCGGTGACCATGCCGGGGGCGCTGGCCGGCTCACTCATGCGCTGATTCTCTCAGCCGGCCCGTGCGACATCCCATCGGCTTGGGCGGCCAATGCCTTGCAATCGCATATCAGCGCCCTCTTCTAACAGGTGTTCTAACAGGTTTCCGATGCGCGTGGTGACTATCCGGTGAACAACCGGGGACTCACCGGTTGGAACTTCATAGAAAGTCGTTCCGGCAGTTGGTGGGGCCATTCCCAATGCGTGTCCGACTGGTGAAGATACGATGGACGAGCGGGATACAAGGTAATTGGACGGAAAACCATGAAAATGCCGGGACTCACAAGCCTGGTCGTAGATAGCGACGAACTACGGCGCGAAGTGCTGCGCGGGAAGCTGGAGCGAGTGGGCCTGGTCATCGACCGCGAACGGCCGCACGGGCTCGCCGCCCAGGAAACCATCCAGGAGATGGAGCCGGACCTGCTCTTCGTCTCGGTCGAGCAGCCTATTCAGCGCGCGTTCCAGACCATCGATTTCGCGCGGGCAGTGGTACCGGGGGCAACGATCGTGGCGTACGCCGCGGAGTGGTCGCCGATGGTCGAACGCCGGCTGATGCAGAGCGGGGTGAACGGCTTCCTCCACGGCAAGCTCGATGCCCGGGAGCTCGGCGAGGTGGTCGAGCGCGCCCGGCGCAGGTCCAATGCTGGCCCCGGAAAGGGCTCCCCGGCGGTTGCGGGCGGCCGCGTCATCGCCGTGGTGGGGCAGAAGGGTGGCATCGGCAAGACGACG
>JBBIVC010000244.1:0-3957 GCA_037439905.1 Thermoflexus sp. | reverse complement strand
AACCGCACGTACGCACACGACTACGAGGCGGCAATCACGGCCGAGACGGCGGCCTTGCTCCGCGTGCACACGTCTAACTTCCGGGTCGTGGGGTTCACGGCCGCGCCAACGGTGGCGGAGCTCGCCGAGATCGCGCGGCGGCGCGGGGTGCTCCTGATCGACGACCTTGGCAGCGGATGCCTTGTGGACACGCGGGCGTACGGGCTGGAGCACGAGCCGACGGTCCAGGAAAGCCTGGCTGGCGGCGCCGACCTGGCACTGTTCAGCGGCGACAAGCTACTTGGAGGCCCGCAGTGCGGCATCATCGCCGGCCGGCAGGACCTGGTTGCCGAGCTCAGGCGCCACCCGCTGGCGCGGGCACTCCGCGTGGACAAGCTGACGATCGCCGCGCTCAACGCGACGCTGCTGCAGTACGCGCTCGGGCGGCAGGACGCGGAGGTGCCTGTCTGGGAGATGCTGCGGCGGGAGCCGGGCACGCTCAGGCGGAGAGCCCGTCGCTGGGCGAAGGCCGCCGGCGAGGCCGGCCGCGTCGTGCCTTCAACCACCATGGTGGGCGGTGGGTCGCTACCCGGGCAGGGGGTTCCCACGTGGTGCGCGGCGATCCGTCACCCCGGCGGGGCGGACGCCCTGTCTGGCGCCCTTCGTGCGTGCGACCCCCCGGTCATCGGGAGGATCGACAACGAGGCGGTGCTGCTGGACCCGCGAACCATCGACCCGGCGGATGATCGAGTGGTTGAAGCGGCGGTTACACGTGCGTTAAGCATCGCCGGTTGATGGGCAAACGGCGTGCGATCCATGGCTGAGATGAATTGACCCGAGTGTATGCGGAGCACTATAGTCCAGCGAAAGTTACGGATTTCACAACCTCCGCCATGACCCTCGAAATCCCAGAAGTTGTCATCAATCGCCTGCCCGTATACGCGCGGGCGCTCGCGGAGCTCGCGGCCCGGGGCGAAACCGTGGTGAGTTCGCAAGCCCTTGGTGAGCTGCTCGACGTGACGCCGGCACAGATTCGCAAGGATCTCAGTTATTTCGGGCGATTCGGAAAACAGGGCCGTGGCTACAACGTCAATAGTCTCCTCGCCAAACTCCGCGAAATCCTGGGGATCGACCGGCAGTGGCGGCTTTGCCTGGTCGGTGTTGGGCGGCTGGGCCAGGCCATCGCGGAATACGGCGGGTTTGGTCCGCAGGGGTTCGAGATTGTTGCAGCCTTCGACGCGAACCCCGAGGTTGTGGGCAGGAAGGTCGGAGGCGTGACCATCCATCACATCGACGAGCTCGACACGTTCCTCCAGAGTGCTCGCGTAGACATCGGGATCGTGGCGGTGCCTGCGGCGGTGGCGCAGTCGGTTGTGGATAAGCTCGTTGGGGCCGGGATCCGGGCGATCCTGAATTACGCCCCGATCACGGCGCATGTCCCACGGGATGTGACGATCCGGCACATCGACCCGGTGCTGGCGATGCAGAGCATGACCTTCTACATCAAGCGGGCGGAGCCGGGGGCGAAGTAGGGGCGAGGGAGCCACCCGGTGACCCGTTACGCGGCCGAGGCAGTTGAGCGCATCGTGGCCGCGCTCAGTGCTCGCCGCGATGCGGAACGGGCGGCCGCCATGTCCGCGTACATGCGCGGCCAGTTCCCCTTCCTCGGGGTCCAGACAAGCGAGCGCCGTGCCCTTCACCGGGCGGCCCTCAGGGGGATGCCGGCGCCTTCCGAAGCCGACCTGGCGAGCTTCGCGCGGGCGCTTTATGCACTTCCCGAGCGCGAGTACCAGTACGTCGCCGTCGATCACCTCGTGCGGTGGGTGGACCGTTGCGGGCCGGGCTTCCTGGCGGTCGCGGAGGAGCTCATCACCACGAAATCCTGGTGGGACACGGTTGACGGCCTCGCGGCGCAGGTTGTTGGACCGCTTGTGCTGCGTTTCCCCGAGCTCGCTCCCGAGATGGACCGGTGGATCGAGGACGCCAACCTTTGGCTGAGGCGAAGCGCGCTGCTGCACCAGTTGAAGTACAAGAGCCGGACCGACGCGGACCGCCTGTTTCGCTACTGCGAACTTCGATCCGGCGACCCCGAGTTCTTCATTCGGAAGGCGATCGGGTGGGCGCTACGGGAGTATTCGAAGACGGACCCGGAGGCCGTCCAGGCGTTCATCGCGCGCAACGAAACCAAGCTCAGCGGGCTGTCACGGCGCGAGGGGATGCTCTGGATCACGGGGAGGAAGCCACGCGAGGGGCGGCCGGCCGCGGACCAGCACGGTGGTTGAAGTGGCGGCGGGGTTGACGACAACCGCACAGGGTTCCCTTGTCCGAAATAAGTTGATAGACTCAGTCAACTTTATGGTGCTGACTGAGACCGTCGCCGCATTTCGGGTGTGCGCCTGGCGCACCGTGTCGTTCCGCGCGGCTGAGATGGCGGCGGTGCGCGCTTCGGTGGACGCCGCCCACCACGACGACGCAATCGTGGCCAGCTGCCAGCGCCTCGAGGCCTTCGGCTTCGGGGGCTGCGATTGCGAGGCACCCCTGCAGTACCACGGCATCGACGCGCTCAAGCGGCTTGCGGTGGTGGCAGCCGGCCTCGATTCGGTCGTGCTGGGCGAGGACCAGATCGCGGGGCAGGTCCGCGCCGCGTTCGCTGGCACGAGCACAAAGCTCCGCCGGCTGGCCGACATCGCCATCAGCTCAGCCCGTGCCTTGCGGAACGAGACCCGGTTCGACAGCCACGCCGGCCATTTGCTGGACCGCGCGCTTCGTCTCGCCGGGGCCCCGCCCGCGGGCGGGACGCTGCTCGTCCTGGGAGCAGGGGCGATGGGCCGGCTGATCGCGGCGCGGGGACATGAGCTCGGCTTCGATGTCGTGGTTGCTGCCAGGCGTTCGCCATCCGGCGAGTTTCCATGGCGCTTCGTCGAGCTTGGCTCGGCCATCGAGCTGCGGCGGGTCGATGTGCTCTGCGGATGTCTCGGGTCTGGCGCGGGGGAAATTGCCCTCCGCATGCTTCCCCAGGCGCGGCTGGTGGTGGACCTTGGCACACCCCGTAACTTCGTCGAGCCCGAGGGACCCGGCCTCGTCACCATCGCGGGATTGCTGGAGAGTGAGGAACGCCGCCCGCATGCGATGGCGCGCCGCGCCGAACTCCGGGAACGCCTGGACGTCATCCTCGCGGAACGTCTTGCGAACGCCGCTGCCGATGGGTCATCAGCCATCGGGCGCATGCGCATGGAAGTGGAAGCCATCCGCCAGCGGGAGGTCGAGCGGATTCAGCGCCTCCATCCCGGGATCGCGCCCGAACTGGTTGACACCATCACCAGGTCGCTCATCGACAGGGTTTTCCACGCGGCAACGGCCCGCCTGCGCGAATCGGGAGACCTCAACCTTGCCGAGGCGGTCGCCGGGCTCTTCGCGGAGCAGGCGGATCATCCGGCGGCCACGCGCTGATCATCCCCGGCCGTAGGGGCGCGGGCGACCGGGCGGCTCCAACTGGCCCTCGACCACCGGCTGACACTTTGGACACCATGCCGTCCGGCGGATATCCACGCCCTGGGGCGCTGAACGCAGCGGCGTGAAGCAGCGCCTGCACGGCTGGCCAGCGCGCATGTACACCCACATCCGGGGCCGGCTTGTCAGGCCGAGTTCGTTGGGCTTGCCAACGCTCGCCCGCAGCAGCGCCTGCGCCTTGCGCAGCAACCCGCGCAGGTCGTCGTCCGAGAGCTCGCGCACCCGCCGCCACGGGTTGATGCCGCAGTGGAACAACGACTCGTGCTTCCAGATGTTGCCGACGCCAGCGACCGCCCGCTGGTCCATGATCGCGTCGCCGATGGTGAGGTCGGCCCGGGCCGGGTCGCGCAGCCGGCGAAGCGCCTCCTCCACATCGAACCGGTCGTCCAGCAGGTCCGGCCCGAGTCCGGCGATCGGCCGATGAAGCGTGACGGCACGCTCTTCGAGCAGTTCGATCACTGGCGCGCT
>JBBIVC010000243.1:0-3983 GCA_037439905.1 Thermoflexus sp. | reverse complement strand
CCAGGATGAGACCGGCGATGGCAATCAGCATCTTCTTGCGCAGGCTCAGCGAGGCGCCGATGGTCCGCATCGAACCGCCCTACGGTGCGAGGCCGCGTTCGCGGAGATACGCGCGCATCTCGCGCACCGAGTCGTAGATGTCCTCTTCACCAGGCACAAAGCGGTCGATATCGAGCTTTTCGAGCAGGATGCGGCCCTCCGGGTCGCTATCCATCTCCAGGAACACTCTTCGCAGGTCGGATTTTGTCGCTTCATCCAGGCGAGGGTTCACCACGAGCGGATTGATCCCGAACGGCCCCCATCGCTCAATCACCTGCACCCTGGAAGCCAACTCTGGCTCCGCGCCAGCGAGATACTCGAAGACGAGGCTATCCACAGCCGCGCCCGCCACCACGCCAGCCGCCACGGCCCGGATGGAGGCTTCGTGCGAGTACGTGAAGATTGTCTGGCTGAAGAACGCATCGGGGCTCGACCCCAGCCGGGCAAGCTCATACGTCGGCACGAGCCTCCCGGAGTTCGAGAGCGGGTCGCTGAAGGCGAAGCTCGCGCCTCGCAAGTCGGCGAGCCGTTTCGCCTCGCTCCCGCGCCCGACAATGAGGAGTGAGTAGTACTCGAGCCCGCCGTGAACCTGGGGGACCGCGAGGAGCTCCATGCCGAAATCGGCCTGGCCCTGGAGATAGGGATTGGTGCACACCAAAGCCACGGCGATGTCTCCCGACTTCACCAGATCGTTGATTTCGGTATAGGTCTTGCCATGAACAAGCTCGACCGGCCGCCCGAGCCGGATGGCGAGGTAACTTGCCAGGTCGTCGTAGAGGGCTGAGTTGGTGCGTGCCGACAGGACGGGCGCCACGCCGATGCGCAGTGGCTGTTCTCCGCGGTCGTCGAGCCGCACGTCCTGGGCCGGCGCGGGCTCGGGCCGGGTGAAGTCGATGTCGTACGCCTCGCCGGTCGAGCAGGCAGTAGAGGCGACGGACAGAAGCACCAGGGCCAGCGCCACGGGCATCCATCGCCGGGTGCGTTCGAGTATCCGCTCGCCGCAGGGTCTGCCGACGAACCGCCACGTCATCGCGCCCAGACCTCCCTGCCTCATCAACGCGAGGACAGCACCACCGTATACCCGGTGGTGGTCCCGGGTAGGGCTAAGGGGCTCAGAGCCACGGGCCAATCGTCGAAAGCCATGCCGGTATCTCAACCCGGGGGTGCAGCCGGGCCGAGGCCTCGCGGCTCCGCTGATCGAACAGGGCAGCGGGCTGCAAGCGGAGCAGCTCCCCTGGTCTCTCGCGGTACGGCTGGCCATGCACTGGTCTCCGGGCTCCCTGCAGATGCAGAATATCGATCTCAACAACCCGGTCAGGCCGCTCGAAGGCGGGGCCATGGGGGAAGCATGAACGAGGACATGGAACGGGCGAGACAGCTTCGCGCGGAGTACGACGAGGCGGTGGTTCGGGAGGGCAAGGAGCTGGCCGGCCCATTCATGACCGTCTCGGGCCGCCCTATCGAGCGTCTTTACGACCCCACCGACATCGCGGACCTTGACTACGAGCGCGACATCAACCTGCCCGGCAATTTCCCGTTCACCCGGGGCATCCACCGGACCGGGTACCGCGGGAAGCCCTGGACCATCCGCATGTTCAGCGGCTTTGGGTCGGTCGAGGAGACGAACCAGCGCTACAAGGACCTGCTGGCTGCCGGAAACAACGGCCTTTCGATCGCCTTCGATATGCCGACCCTCATGGGATATGACCACGACGACCCGTGGGCCGAAGGCGAGTTTGGCGCCTGCGGCGTGGCGGTCGATTCGCTCACCGACATGGAGATCCTGCTGAGCGGCCTCCCGCTCGACCGGATCACCACTTCGATGACGATCAACGGCCCGGCGGCCGTGGTCTGGGCGCTGTTCATCGCCGCTGCCGAAAAACGGGGCATTCCGCGGGCGAAGCTGGCCGGCACGCTCCAGAACGACATCCTGAAGGAGTACATCGCCCAGAACGAGTTCATCTATCCGCCCGACCACTCGATGCGCCTGGTGACCGACACCATCGAGTTCGCCGCGAACGAGATGCCGCTCTGGAACCCCGTGAGTGTGAGCGGATACCACATCCGGGAGGCCGGCGCGACGGCGGCCCAGGAGCTCGCATTCACCCTCGCGGATGGCATCGAGTACGTGAAGTGGGGGCTCGCACGCGGGCTCGACATCGATAGTTTCGCCCCGCGCATCAGTTTCTTCTTCAATAGCCATAACGACTTCTTCGAAGAAATCGCCAAATTCCGGGCGGCGCGCCGGATCTGGGCACGCCAGATGCGGGAGCGATTCGGCGCAAGGAACCCGCGCTCGTGGCTCATGCGCTTCCATACCCAGACAGCCGGTGTTTCGCTCACCGAGCAGCAGCCCGAAGTGAACCTCGTGCGCGTCGCGATCCAGGCGCTCGCTGCGGTGCTCGGCGGGACCCAATCGCTCCACACCGACGCAATGGACGAGGCCATGGCGCTTCCGAGCGACAAGGCGGCTCGTCTTGCCGTCCGCACCCAGCAGGTCATCCTTCACGAGTCGGGCGTCATCAACACGGTCGACCCCCTGGGCGGCAGCTACTTCGTCGAACGGCTGACCGCGGATATGGAGCGCGACGTGCTGAAGTACTTCGCCCAGATCGAGAGCCTGGGCGGCGTCATCCCGGCAATCGAGACGGGCTTCTTCCAGAAGGAGATCGCCGACGCCTCAGCGCGGTACCAGTTCGAAGTCGATACCCGCGACCGGATCATCGTTGGGGTGAACGAATACGTGAGCGATGAAAAGCCGGATATCCCCATCCTCCAGTTCGACCCCGAGGGCGAACGGCGCCACCTCGCGCGGCTCAAGAAGCACCGGGCCGAACGCGATGCAGCGACCCACGCCGCCGCAATGGCGGCCCTGGAACAGGCCAGCCGCGACCCCAGGGCGAACACGATGCCCTACATCATCGCCGCGGTGAACGCCGGCGCGACAGTGGGGGAGGTCTGCAACATGTGGCGCCGGGTCTTCGGCGAGTACCGGGAGCAGGTGGTCGTGTAGCGGTCTGCGCCACGGCTTCGAGGGAGAAGCGAGCCCGGCGGCCTGCCCCTCCCGGCAGCACCACACACCCGGTGTGGCAGATCAGAGTTTCAAAAACATGCCCGCCATCATAACGGCGGGAGGAAACGGCCTCGCAGGGTATCGGCTGCATACCCGCGGTGCGTCCAGGCGCGCCCGGTTGCCCGGACCGGAAGCAGGTTCCCCCCAAAGGCGGACCCGCCGATGGCCCGGCCACTTCCCGAGGCAGGAGCCCACCATGGAACTCAAGGAAGTCATTGGCAGGCGCCGGACCATCCGGTTCTTCCTCCCGTACCGTCCGGTGGAACGGGAGAAGGTGCAGAAAATGCTGGAGGCCGCGCGCCGCGCCTCGTGTGCAGGCAACGTGATGAATGCCCGGGCGATCGTGATCTGGCGCGAGAAAGCCGACCCCAAGGTGATCAAGGCGATCGCTCCGCGCATCGGTTATCAGCAGATGCATACGGCCCCGGTTTTCATCTTCTGGTACAGCGAAAGCTCGGTGTACCACGGCGATGCCTGGCCCGACAGTGTCCTGCGCCTGGCCGATGCCCGCCGGATCGGCGTGACCGTGGAGGAGACCTACAAGGAAATCAACGAGAAGCTGCGGCCAATCTTCGCCGTGACAGGGCAACAGATGGGCGTTGCTCCGCTCGCCTTCATGGATGTGGGGCAGGCCATCTGCCAGGCAACGCTGGTTGCGTACGAGGAGGGCCTCGGTTCGTGCCTGATGTCGAGCCCCCGGCTTGAGAAGGTCGCCAAGCTGTTCAACCTCCCCGAGACAGCGGTGCCGATCTGCGTGCAGGCGCTCGGCTACCCGGCGGAATCCTGGGAAGCGGGCGGCCAGACTCCCAAGCCCCCCCTGGGCGAGATGTTCTTCGAGATGGAGGTCGGAAAGCCGTTCGAATCGGACCCG
>JBBIVC010000242.1:0-3986 GCA_037439905.1 Thermoflexus sp. | reverse complement strand
CACCATCGCCGCGAACGTGACCGCCGGGCCGCGCAACGTCACCGACATGATCGGGCGGCAGGTGCGGCTGCCGGAGGAAGTCCGCGTGGTGGCGGTGATGAGTCCATCGGCGGGCGAGTTCGCGGTGGCGCTCGGGCTCGAAATTGCGGGGCGAACCTCCGACACGCCGGAAGCGCTCGCGCCCGGGGCGAAGGTCACCGGCTCATCGCTCTCGCCGGACTTCACCGCCATCGCCGCGCTCAACCCGGACCTGGTGATCGGCGACGCAACCTTTCACAGCGGGCGCACACGCGACTTCGAGAAGTTCCCCTACCCGGTGTTCGTCATCAAGGCAGCGAACTACGACACCGTGCTTGAGACGCTCGACGCGCTCGGCGATGCCACCGGGAGGGCCGGCGAAGCTGCCCGCGCACGGGCAGCGATCGAGTCGCGTGCCGGGGAGGTGCGCGCGCGGGCCCGCGAGGCCGGGAGCCCGCCGAGGGTTCTGCTGGTGACCGGCGGCGGACGCGACGTGTTCGGTGGGGGAACCGCAACCTATGCGGGCAGCCTGCTGGAATTGCTCGGCGCGGTGAACGTGCTGGGCGCGGCGCCCGAAGGCGGGCCGATCGCCGGCTTCGGCGTCATCGAGGTCGCCCAGGCGGCCGCCACCAACCCGGATGTGGTGCTCGTGTTGCCATCGGGCCAGGGCAGCCTGGCCGGGCAGATCCGCTCAGACCCGGTATGGGCCGGGACGTCGGCGGTGCGCAATGGCCGCGTCCACGAGCTGGACGTGGCGCTCTTCTTGCGGGCGCCAGGGCCGCGGGTGGCCGAGGCGCTGGAGACGCTCTACGGGCTGCTCTGGCCGGGATAGTCCCCGGAGCGCGAAGCGGGCGCCCTGGAACAGGACGCCCGCTGGCGATGTTCTCGACGGAGGAACGTGGGCTAGTCCACGCCGTCCTTGGCAACCTGGGGCGCGGTGTTGCGCGTCGTGAGCGCGGGACCAAGGTTCACCAGGTCCTTCTGCGCGGGGCCAGGACCGCTCCACGTGGCGGTATCGGTGGAAAGCCGCTTGGCGCCGACGAAGTAGAACTGGACGGTCCGGCCGGCCTGCCCACAGCCCGGGATCTGGGCGTTGGCGACGACATCGACGACGTAGACGACGCCGCTGGAATCGTTGAGGGTGGCGCCATCGCCGCAGACCTGCGACGAGGATCCATCGCTCACGATGGCGATGACGGCCTGGCCTGGCCCGATGCCTGCGGGGGCCTTGCCGTAGTAGGTGGTCGGCGGCGGGGGCGGGAATCCCTGGGCGGTGACCAGTGCGGGGATGCTGGCAAGGGCCGCGCCGGCGGCGCCGATACCGAGAAGAAGCGCTCGTTTCATGCTGCCTCACAGGTGGGGCTAGGGCACCCCATTGCCTGCAGCGTAGAAGTGCCTTCTTATGCAGGCAAGGCACGAAGCCGCATTGTCTGATGCTGCCTGCAACTGTTTACTGATAGTTTACAGCGGTGCAAAGCCGGAGGAACGATGGCCTTGATCGAACGGACTCGCGCGCTCCTTGCGCCAGTCCTCCGCCCGGTGCGGGCGCGGATGAGCTTCGCGGGGCGGGCACGGCGGAAAGCTCGCTATTTTCGCGACGGCATCGATGGCATCGCGGCCGAATTGCGGACCACTGCCAGCGGCCATGACCGGATATTGCGGGAGTTCGGCGCGCAAGTCGGCGCCGATGTCTCCATCAACGGACCGTTGATCATTGTCAACGCCCCGGGCAACTTCAGCCGGCTTCGCATCGGCAACCGCGTCCATCTCGGCGCGGAGGTGCTGATCGACCTGGCCGACAACGTGATCATCGAGGACGACGCCACGCTCTCGATGCGTTCGAGCCTTGTGACCCACATCGATGTCGGGCCCGGCCCCCTGCGCGAGCGGCGGCCCCGCGAGCAGGGACCGATCCGCATCGGCCGCGGCGCTTACCTCGGCATCGGGGCGACCATCCTCCACGGCGTCACCATCGGTGAGCAGGCGACCATCGGCGCCCACGCGCTTGTCGACCGCGATGTCGCCCCCGGGGCCACCCTCGTGGCGCCGCGCGCCCGCATCGCGGAAGGTGGCCGCCAATGACGGCGCAGCCGCCACCGGAGGCGAAGCGGGGTTCGGTCCTCATCCTGGGGTTGCCCTACTTCGGGCGGCTGCTTGCGCGTGACCTGGCCGGCCTGGGCTGGAAGGCGCGCTTCATCGACCATCCGGGACGCCATGCCGGCGGCTGGGCCAGGGTGGCCAGCGCCGCAACCCGCGCCAGCATCGTGTACCTCATCGGCAGCCGCATCGACCGCGGTTCGCCCCAGGACAACCTCCTCCGCTTCCGCCGCAAACCCGTCGTGATCCATTGGGTGGGCACCGACGTCCAGTTCGCCATCGCGGAACACCGCCGCAACAACGTCTCGGTCCGCATCGCTGAGCGCGCCATCCACTGGTGCGATGCGCCGTGGCTCGTCGATGAGCTGCGGACGGCCGGGGTGCGATCGCAATTCGTCCCGCTGCCGATCCCCGTGCACGAGGGCACGCCGCCACCACTGCCCGCGCGCTTCTCCGCCCTCCTGTACTACCCGGTCGATGACGAAGACCGCTCGCTGTTCGATGCCGAGACCCTCTTGCGCTTGCCCGCGGCGTTCCCGGAGGTGCACTTCACGCTGGTGCCTTCGCCACCCGAAACGCTGCCCGGACCGCTTCCTCCCAACCTTGAGGCCCGGTCCTGGGTCGAGGACATGGACGGCCTCTACCGTGAGACGACCGTGCTCGTGCGCCTGACGTGGCACGATGGCCAGTCGTTCATGGCAGCGGAGGCCCTCAGTCGCGGCCGTTATGTCATCTGGACGCAGCCCATGCCCGGCGCGATCCAGGCTGCGGGCTTCGAGCAGGTCTCGGCCGCGCTCCGCAGGCTTGTCGAGCGCCACCGCGCGGGCAACCTCCCCCTCAACGCCGAAGGGCGCCGCGCGGCGCTCGACCGCTACGGCGGCGGCGGTCCCCTGGCCGAGATCGACGAGCGGCTCCGCGCCCTGCTGCCCGGCTAGGCAGCCATCGCAATTTCACGATAGACTGGTGCTGCCGATGAAGACGATCGAGACGCTGACTGGCGAAGAAGAGCGCGCCGCCGCCATCTTTCGCGCGCTGGGCAACCCTGCACGCGTGCGCATCGTGACCGAGCTCAGCCGCAGGCAGGCGTGCGTCACCGAGCTGCTCGACGTGCTCCCGCTCGCCCAATCGACCGTCTCCCAGCACCTGAAGGTGCTGCGCGAGGCGGGCATCGTCCGCGGAAATGTCGAAGGGCCGACAGCCTGCTACTGCCTCGACCCGGACGCGATTCGCTGGTTGGTGAAGTTCTGCACCGACATCTGCTGTCCGCCCGGCGGCGAGGCTCCCTCGTGCGGGCCTTCCGGCGGCTGAGCCTGCCGCGCGCCGGAGGCGCCGGGCTCGCTGTGCCGATGCCCCCCGGCAGGCTACGGTAGAACGCGATGAGCGCCTACAACCCTGAAGACCTCTCCCCGCTCGAAGTGGCGCTGCTCGGCGTCCTTTCCGTCGGGCTGCCCCCATCGCGGGCAGCCGGGAGCGACACCTTCCGGGTCGACCACGTGACAGCAGAGGTGCACTCGCTCGCGACCAGCGGGACCCGCGGGCGGCACCTGGGGGCGGGTGGCCTGAAGGTGACACCCGAATTCCGGGCTGAACTCCGGGCGGCCATCGAATCACTGACCGAAAAGGGGCTTGTTGTAGCGGCGGCAGCCGGGATGCCCGCCGCGGCCGGCGGATTCGAGGCCGGCCTCGAGGTCGACCTGGTCGACCCCGACGAACACCCGGCCGTGCTCGACCGGTATCTCTCTCAGCTGTGCATGGAGCAGCTGTTTAACATCCCCGCGGTGTACCCGTACCTGATGGAGCGCTACGCCGCGAGCGGCGAGGTGTGGCGGCGGCTGCGCGAAGGCGGTTACGCGCGGGATTAGCCCCGGGAC
>JBBIVC010000241.1:0-3993 GCA_037439905.1 Thermoflexus sp. | reverse complement strand
CTGGTAACACGTAGCCCCGGGCGAAATCGCCGCGGGGCTGGGGGGAAACTGCGCGTGTGGCGGAGAATTACGCGAAAAACGCGCTCGCCCGGGCGAGGACCTGGGCGCGAATAGAGCGGGAGGCCTGGACGAGCTCGGGGTCGGTGGGCTCAACAGCCTGCGCCTTGCGGGCCGGCTTCTTCAGGTACTCTTCGCGATAGAGCGCTTCGGGGGCAGGGTCACCCTGGGGGGTGAGCAAGCGGACCAGCTGAGGATCGTAGAACACGGGTGGCACTCCTCCGTTGTGAATGTGCTTACTTTCACAATCAAGCCTAGCAGAGTCCCGGGCCGAATGTGTGACAATTCTCACAATCTCAGGGGGAAGCCGGAGATTCCCATACCTGCCATAGGCTGAAGACATACCCGTCCGGGCCCAGGACCTGGCATTCGAGGGCCCCGTCGTACTCGAACGGCGCGGCGATCGATTGCGCGCCACGTTTCAGCGCCTCGCGGTAGGCGGCCTGCACGTCCCTCACGCGGAAGCGCAGCTCGGCCCCGATCCCTCGCGCCACGCCTTCGCGCGCGAGGGCCTCATACCAGGGGTGCCCCCGGTAGCTCTCGTCGTCGTGAACCTGCAATTCCACCCCGCCTGCCGAGAGGGCGGCGAACCCCGGGTGCCGCTGCTGTATCTCAGCGCCCGTAACCGCCGCGAGGAAGTCGGCCAGCGCATACACGTCTGTCGCCCAGAAGGTCACCCCGAAATTTGCCGGCGATTCCACGTGCGCTCCACGGGACTGTGAAGATTGATAACTATCGGTCAACTGTCAATGACCACGGTTGCCATAATACCCGGCCCCGTGCCAAGACGCTCCTGATCGCCGTTCACGCCGGGCGGAACTTGGGCAGGGCAACGTCCTCGTGCCGCTCGAACTCCACCACAACCGCCATCCCCACCCGGATGTCCTCGTCGGCAATGCAAACGACGTTCGTGGGCAGGCGAGGTCCCTCCTCAAGCTCCACGATTGTGACGTTGTATGGGGTCTGGAAACCGGGGTGGTAGCGCTGGTGCATGATGCCAAAGGTTCTCACGATTCCGCGTCCGCTTGCCTGCTCCCAGGTGAAGGCCCCCGAGAGGCACGAGTCGCAGTGCTGCCGCGAAGGGAGGCGCCAGGTGCCGCAGTCGGAGCACCGCATCAGCATCAGGCGGCCCTCCATCGCCCCATCAAAGAACGGCCGCGAACTTTCATCGGCTTCCGGCAGCGGCCTGGGGATGGTGGTCTGCTCGGTCACGGATGCCCCCCTTAACGCTGATGTGGACTCAGGATGAGGCAGGCGTGGTAGCTGAGGCTGCCCCCATTCCCGGTCACCAGCACGGTATCGTTCTTTGCGACCTGGCGTTCCCCGCCCTGGCCGCGCGCCTGGATGATGCCCTCGCTGAGCGGCGTCATCCCCCACATGTAATAGCCCGAAAGCTCGCCACCGCCCGTGTTCGTCGGCAACGAGCCGCCGGGCCCCAGCTTGCCATCCTCGACGAACGGCCCGCCCTCACCTTTCTTACAGAAACCGTAGTCCTCGAGCGTGACAAGGACGGTGTAGGTGTAGCAGTCGTAGATCTGGCAGATGTCGATGTCGCCGGGGCCGACGCCGGCCATGGCGTAGGCGGTCTGGGCCGCGAGCCGGGCCCCGGTCTGCGTCTCCCAGTCGCAACCGGCGCGACTCGTATCGCCGGGATGCCCCTGGCCCATGCCGAGCACGTAGACGGGCGGCTGCGGCATCTCCTTCGCCGCTTCCGCGCCGCTGACGATGACGGCGACCGCGCCATTGGAGACCAGGCAGCAATCGAGCAGGTGGAGCGGCTCGATGATCCAGCGGGAGTTGTGGTAATCCTCGAGCGTGATCGGTGTCCGCATCTGGGCGAGAGGGCTCATGGTCGCCCACTGCCGTTGTCCCACCGCGATGATGCCCAGCTGGTCCTGCGTGGTCCCGTACTCTGCCATGTGCCGGCGGGCGGCGAGCGCGTAGGGCGTGTTCGCTCCGAAGTACCCCGCGGCCGCGTACAGCCCCGCCATGCCGCGCGGCCGCTGCGGGTTGCGCGCTGCCCCGCCGTAGGCTGCTCCCGCCGAGCTTCCCTCGCGGAGTGGCGCATCGGCGAAGACGCAGAGCACATGGTTCGCCATCCCGGCCGTGATGGCCATCGCCGCGTATTGCACCATCTGCGCGGCGGTCGAACCGGCGGCGTTCATGTGGTTGAGCAGGCGGAGGTTTTGCAGGCCGAGGTAGTTCTGCAGGCCCAGCGTCAATCCTCCCCCGGTCGTGCCCGTGATACCCGCATTGATCAGGAGCCCATCGACCTGGCTTTTCTCCAGGCCCGCGTCGGCGAGCGCTGCCCGGGTGGCGTCGGCAGCCAGCTCCATGGTGGACTTGTAGATGCGCCCCATCGGCGTCATGCCGAGGCCAGTGATGGCGGTGGCGCCGCGCAGCGGATGTCCCATGCGGTAGTCTCCTCCGCGCCGGATTCTACCCGGCCGCAAGCGCCGCGCCACTCTCAGAAGCGATAACGCGCGAGGTCTTCCGCAACTGTCGTATTGGCCAGGTCTCCCGCGGTCACGTCCGGGGTGATGTGGGTGAGGAGCAGGTGCGCCTCCGGCTGCATCGCGGCGCGCACCCGGGGCATGTCATCGACGAGGTTCATGTGGATGTCGAGCACCTCGGCGCGAGAAGCGCACTCGCTCACCAGCACTTCGGCGTGGCGCGCCATGTCGAGGACCGCATCGCACTTCGCGGTGTCGCCCGTGTAGGCGAACCTGCGCCCTCCGAGGACCGCGTTGAACCCGAGGGAACCGGAGAGCCGGCGGTCGTGCTTCACCCCCAGCGCCTCAAGTTCGAGGCCGGCGATGGCGATGCGCTGCCCGGGCTCGGCCTCGATCCACGTGATCTCGAAGCCGGCGTCCATGACCCCTGGGTACACCTTCAGCGCGATGTCGGTCGCGAGTTCGCGCGTGCGCGGAGGCCCCACGATGACGACCGGGCGTTGGCGGCCGAAGTACTTCCACTGGAGCAGGAGCGACGGCAGACCGAGGAAGTGATCCCCGTGGTGGTGGCTGAGGATGACGGCATCCAGGCCGTTGGCATCCATGCCGAGCTTGTTGAGCGATTGCAGCGCCTGGGGCGGCGCCTCGAATAGGAAACGCTCATTGACGACGAACCCGTTCCAGCAGAGCCCGCCAGGCGCAAATGCGTTGCCCGTCCCGATGAACCGCAGCTCCAGTTCGGTCACGGCGCATACTTTACGCCGTCGCCGGACTGGCGACGGATGATCCCGGTCAGCCCGGCATGGCGAGTGTGAATTGCCTCACACAAGTGGCTTTGTCGCCGCCTGGAGTCCACAATTTCCAGGTGAGTTACCGCATCGGCATCATCAACGTCACCGGCTACGCAGGCATGGAGGCGGCTCGCCTGCTCTGGAAGCATCCCGAGGCTCGCCTCGTGGCGGCGACGGGCCGTTCGCTCGCCGGGCAGCGCCTGGGTGAGGCTTTCCCCCACCTGGCGCTCTACGGGGACTTTCCCATCACCGAGGAGATCGAAGAGAGCGTCGACATCGTCTTCTCGTCGCTTCCAACTGCAGCCAGCGCCGAGGCCTGCGCACCGTTCGTCCGCGCCGGCGTCAAGGTTGTCGACATCGCAGCCGACTTCCGCCTCCGCGAGCCGGGCGCCTTCGAACAGTGGATGAGCGGCGGGCAGCCCCACCCGGCTCCAGACCTGCTCGCAGAGGCCGTGTACGGGCTGCCAGAGCTGAACCGGGACCGGATTGCCGCGGCGCGCCTGGTCGCCAACCCGGGATGCTACCCGGCTGCCTCGGTGCTCGCCCTCGCCCCGGCGGTGGCCGCGGGCCTTGTCCGCGGGAACATCATCGTCGATGCCAAGTCGGGCATTTCGGGTGCAGGCCGCGGGTCGGGAGGGGGCTTCGGCTACAGCGAGGTGAACGAGGATGTCTCGGCCTACAAGATCGCGAAC
>JBBIVC010000240.1:0-4005 GCA_037439905.1 Thermoflexus sp. | reverse complement strand
GTCAACAGAGGAAGTCTGAACTGCATCCGCCGGCGGGGCGGGATCGATTCTGAGGCGCCCAGAAGAAAGGAGAGACCAGATTTCGTGATCAGACAGCACTGCCATGAGGGGCATCGACCTTGTCCGCCGGGACCGCTATCCGCTCTCCGGACGGGAAATCGACAAGTCTACCCTTACCATCCATAACGACGCCGACCCAGGCTCCGCGGACCCTGGGCCCAGAGCCATTCTCCTCGAAGAATTCCGAGCCGGTGATGACCAGGCCCGTCCCGCCGTAGACCCGCTGAACCTCACAGATTACCTCGTTCGCGGGAAGGGCCGTGAACGATTCACACTTGACCCAGACTCCAGTCGGGGCGTCAAGAAAGCTCGGCATCTCAATATTGGGCATCGCTTGTCTCCTGGCGGACTCTCACGGTAGGAGTGAGGCATTGTCAAGTCCTTATTCGCCACGAATCTTGAACGTTTGTTCTTCTTGCAGCTAGTCGATTATGGCGTGTCCAGCGTAAATCCTGTCCCAGGATCTTACGGAGACTGAGACCGGGATGCCCACTCCACCCAACGCCTAAACGAAACCGCCGGGAGCACCGCTCCCGGCAGTCGGGTTGGGGCACGGCTGGCAGCCGGCTTATCGCTTTGGTGTGCGCGTCCCGCAGTACTTCGCCCCGATGAAGTGGCCACCCCAGACCGGCGCCACCGGGCAGAGGTTGAGCACCCCCGCCGCGATCGGCACCAGCCCGAAGGCCGCGATGGCCAGGCCCGCCCCACCGCCGACGACGGTCAGCCCCGTGCCGATGATGGCCGCCCCAAGGGCCACCCGCACCAGGCGGCCGCCCTTCGAGGCCATGAAGCGGGAGAAGGCGCTGCCTTCGGGTTCCGCCGTTTCAATCTTCGCGTTCATGCATTACCCCTCGAATCGAATCGTGCGTCGTGGATAGCCCTCAGTGCGCGAACCGCACGTCCGGCAGCATCCGGTCGGCCCAGCGCGGTAGCCACCAGGCGCGGCGGCCCACCAGGTGCAGTACCGCCGGCACCAGCACCAGCCGCACCAGGAACGCATCGACCAGGACCGCCGTGCCCAGGATCAGGCCCATCTCCTTCATCGGGAGCGTGCCCGCGATGGCGAACGTGTAGAACACCGCGATCATCACGCCGGCCGCCGCCACGATGGGCCGGCCGGTGTGCGCCAGCGAGCCCTCGACCGCCTCCGCCGCGTCGTTCGACCGCTCGAAGTGTTCACGAGCCGAGGCCAGCAGGAACACCGTGTAGTCCATCGAGATGGCGAACACCAGCGCGAAGAAGAACAGCGGCGCCCACGAGGTCAGGTAGCCCTGGCTATCGAAGCCCATCGGCCCGGCCGCCCAGCCGTGCTGGAACGCCAGCGCCCCAACCCCGAAGGCCGCGCCCACCGAGAGCAGGTTGAACACCACGCCCGCGAAGGCGATGAACACCGCCTGGAGCGCGAACAGCAGGAGCAGGAAGCCCAGCACCAGCACCACACCGATGACGATCGGGGCGCGGTCGCGCAGCGTCTGGTCCAGGTCGTAGTTCTCGGCCACGGGGCCGCCCACCAGCACGTTGCCCGGCAACGTGTCGCGCAGGGTTTTGACGAGCCCGTAGATCTCGTCGCTCGATGGGTCGAAGGCGCTCATCGCCTGGATCAGGTGCGCGCCGTTCGCGCCCGGCTGCGGCGGGTAGGCCATCACGATGCCCTCGGTGGCGTTCACCACCGCGGCCACGGCCCGGGCGTCCGTCCCGGCTGGCACCACGATCTGGATAGGGCCGGGGGCGCCGGGACCGAAACCCGTCGCCAGCGCGTCGTAGCCCTCGCGCGCCTGCCGGTCCTCCGGGAGCACCGAAATCGAGGGCATGCCCGTCTTCAGGTCGAGCAACGGCGCCGCGAGCAGCAGCAGCACCGCGGTCGACCCGATGGCCAGCAACCCGGCCCGCGATTGCACCCGCCGGGCGAACGCCGCCCACCACGGGCTGCGGTGCTCGCCCACCGAGTGCCACGGGAGCGAGAGCCGGTTGATCCACGGGCCGATCACCGCCGGGAGCAACGTCAGCGCCGCCAGCAACACGAAGGCCACCGCCAGCATCATGCCCGCCGCCATCGACCGGAACGCCGGGATTGGCACAAGCAGGATGGCCGAAAGGCTGATGAGCACCGTCAGGCCGCTGAACAGCACCGCCTTGCCCGCCGTGTCCATGGTCACCGCGATGGCGAACTTCGGGTCCTCCGGGGTGGCGTGGATGGCGCCCCGGTAGCGCGACACGATGAACAGCGCGTAGTCGATCCCAAGCGCCAGGGCGAACATGATCGCGAAGTTCAGCGTCCAGATGGAGAGGTCGGTGAACCGCGTGACGCCGTAAAGCACGCCCATCGCCGAAACGAGGCCCGCGGCCGTCAGCATCAGCGGCAGGCCCGCCGCCGCCAGCGACCCGAACGCGATCACCAGGATGACCAGCGTGATCGGCCAGGTCAGCATCTCCGCCTTCATCATCCCTTCGCGGTTGACCTCGTTGAAGTCGTTCCAGAAGGCTGGTGAGCCGGTGAGCGCGACAAGGATCCCGTCGCCGGAAAGCTCCTTCACCTCATCCGCGATGCGCCCGGCGGCGAACACCGCCTCGGTCGGGTCGACCACCGCGCCGGCCTGCAGCATCACAGTCTTGCCGTCAGGGCCTGGCTGCGGCGGCATCGCCGGGCCGAAGGCGTCCTCGCTGGCGAGCACCGCCGTTGCCGCCGCGATGCGCTCCGCGAAGGCCGGGTCCTGGTACGTCAGCGTCTCGGACTGGAGGACGATGACGGCGGACTGCGAGGAAAGGCCGCCGAATTCGCGTTCGATGGCCTGGCGCGCCGCGAGCGAATCCGAGCCTTCGACTTCCCACATGGCGCCCGAGAGCGCGTGTTCGAGCTTCGGCGCGAACACGCCGAGGCCCACGGCAACCAGCACCCACACGGCGATAACGGCGAGGCGGTTGCTGGCCATGAGCCGGCCGGTGGTCCCAAGGGGGCCGGGCGTCATAGTAACCCTCCATGACGATAAAGCGATATAACGACCACGGTTGTAGTTCCCTCCTGTGCTTGCCCTGGGAAATCGGGGATTAGATGGCGGAGAAGGCGCGCGCGTCCTCTTCCGCCTGCTGCCGCAGGCGGTCGCAGACCAGGTCGCAGAGCTGCGTGAGGCTCGGGTCGGCCACGCGGTAATACGCGGCGGTCCCTTCGGCCCGGCGAGCCACCAGGCGGGCATCGGCGAGCGTGCGCAGGTGCTTGCTGATGTTCGCCTGGCTCATGCCCAGGCGCTCCACCAGCTGCCCGACGTTCAGCTCACCCTCGGCGAGGAGAGTGCGCAGGATCGCCAGGCGGGTGGAATCGCCCAGCACGCGGAAGCGTTCGGCGACGTGTTCGAGGAGGTGCGCGGGTACCATCTCGGCCATGCGTGTAACTCTATCGCTCTATAACGATGAATGCAAGCGGCCTACCGCTTTCGCTCTTCCCAGAGCCCGCAGGTCGTCTCGGTATCGTCGAGGAACGGCCCCACGCACTCGCGCCCATCGCGGATGATGTGGCGGCAGATGTTGATGAGCCCCTGGCCCAGCCGGTGGCTCCCCATGGTCACCTGGAGGTAGGCGCAGCGCGCAGCGAAGCGGGTTGGCGCGTAATCCGCGCCCGGGACGGTTTCCATGCCCCACCAACTCTACCGGCGATCCCGCAATCGACAAACGCCCGTCCCTCGCCCACTGGAATCCGAGGCGCGCCAGTAATGGCGCGCTGGGATGTTCGTCCCCCGAACGCCGCCACGCGCCGCCCGGTGGCCTCGCACACGCGGGCACGCCTCGCGCGCGGCGCGGCACCATGGATCCGAGGCCCGCCAGTAATGGCGCGCTGGGATGTTCGTCCCCCGAACGCCGCCACGAATGCAACCCGCGACCCTCTCGCCTGGCGCACTTCGCACTTCGTCCTTCGCACCCCGGGCGGGGCGGCGCGGCACGGCGTCCGGGGTA
>JBBIVC010000239.1:0-4044 GCA_037439905.1 Thermoflexus sp. | reverse complement strand
CGCTCCAGCAAGACGGGCACGTCGAGCCGTGAAACTGTCCCCGCTTCCAATGCAGGTGGTGGGTCGAGACCGCGCAGGTTCGCGATTTCCTCGAGCATCTGCTGCAGCTCGGGGGTAAGCGGCTGCGTAGCGAACGGGTCCGGGGCGGTCTCCCGGCAGCCGCCCAGGAACAGCGCAGCGACCGCGATCGCGGCGGCAACTGCCCCCCGCCTCACCCGCGAATTCCTTGCCCGAAATCGCCGCGAACAGCTATCCTGACCGTTGCGGCGCATTCGTCTAGTGGCCCAGGACACCGCCCTCTCAAGGCGGAGATCAGGGGTTCGAATCCCCTATGCGCTACCAGCAACCCTTCGGGCAGGGGGCCACCCCTGCCCGTTTTCGTTTCACCGCCGGGTGCCGCTGGTACCATGCGCATTCGGACGAATCCTCGCAGGGGAGGGTGGCATGGCATTCGCCGATGAGGCAACCGCGAAAGCCTACCGCGAGGCATGGGACGCCTGGCTCAAGCAAATCGAGCACGTGCACCGGGTGTTCCTCGACGGCGAGCCCATCCGCCCCGACCAGCTCAAGGGGCTCCTCAACCGCGAGGCCCGCGCCAGGGAAAAGTACGACGCCGCCCGCCTGCGCCTGCTCGGCCTCGACGAGAGTCCCCTCGGTCCGTCGAATCCCTCCGGTAATCCCTTCAAGTAGGCGCGTTTCTCGCCGTCGCGGGTAGCCCCCGAACGGCTATGATCGGATCGTGGCATCGCGTCGCGCGACCGTTGGTTCGCTTCCGTCCCGCAATACCCTCTACCTGGTGTTCGGGCTCCTCGCGCTTATCCCGGTGCTCGCCTTCGCGGTTGGGCCGCTCACCAGTTCGAGCTTCAGCCTCGAAGGCCCGGCCGGCCCCTTCCTTGCCTTTTCCGCCGGGGTGCTCTCGTTCTTCTCCCCCTGCGTCCTGCCCATCGTACCCATCTTCATCGCCCAGATCTCTGGCTCCAGCATCCAGAATGGCCGCCTGACCGCGGACCGCAAGGTGACGTTCAGCCACGCCGTGGCGTTCGTGACGGGCCTCTCCGTCGTGTTCATCGCCCTGGGCGCCGCGGCCGGGCTTTTTGGTTCCTACTTCCTCCAGGACAACCAGCGCGACCTCGGCCAGGCCGCCGGGGCGATCCTGGTGCTCATGGGTGTGCTCGTCATCCCGCCCCGCGGCCGGGCCGACCCGCTCAAGTCGGCCCTGATGCTGGTCGGGCTGACCATGGTCTTCTTCTTCCTGGCCGAAGTCTCCGGCGTGAAGGACGACCGGGTGCGCCTGCTGCTGCTCGGTGGCGTGTTGCTGGTCGTGTGGGGGCGGTTCGCCGGCTACCTGCAGCTCACACTCTTCTATCGGACCTACGAGGTCGGCATCGCCCGCAACCACAAGGTGGGCTACGCCCGCTCGGCCTTCGTCGGCGGCGCCTGGGCGCTCGGCTGGGTCCCCTGCGTCGGCCCGATCCTGGGCAGCATCCTCACCCTTGCCGGCAACTCCGGCGAGGCCCTCCAGGGCACCTACCTGCTCATGGCCTACGCCGCCGGGATGAGCATCCCATTCCTGATCGCCGGCCTTGCCATCTCCGATGTCAATCGCTTCATGAAGAAGATCCAGCCATACACGCCGTTCATCGAGGTCTTCAGCGGCATCGCCATCATCACGGTCGGCGTGCTGTTGCTTGCCGGGAACCTCCAGGGCCTGAACGAATACTTCAACTTCGCCGAGTTCAACCAGGGCCTGTAGCACCCGCCTCGCGCGCCAGCCGTGCCATCGCCGCGCCGGTTACCGCGGCCAGGATCGCCGCCATCATCAGCCCCGAAACCCCCCACACCGCCACCTCCACCCCGATCGGCGCGCCGCGTGGCACGAGGGCCGGCCCAACGAACGTCGGCGGGAGCGCCACGACCCACGCAAGCACATTCGCCACCACCCACCGCCACGCCCGCGGCACGAAATCCCGGAGCACCCTCCACTGGGCCACGCCGATGCTCAGCAGCAGCACGGGCGTGCCCGCTACGCCCGCGACGATGGAGGCCCATGCGGGCGCGCCAAGGTCATACATGGTGTTGGGCGCCATGCCGCAGGCCCAGGCGACCGCCGCCGCGGCCGCCGTCATCCAGACCCAGGTCCGGCTCATGGCCGGCTGCCATTCGCGCAACACGCGCCACTGGCTGAAGCCGAGTACGGCTCCCTCGACGGCCCCCGCGCCAACGACCACCGCCGCCAACGCCAGCGCCGGGAGGTCGAGCGTCCACGCGACGAACCAGGCAAGCCCCGGTGCGAGGAACCCCAACGCCTCGCCGAGCGTGACGAACGCCAACCATCGCCCTCTGCTGAACCTCCCCGGCGCGGAGCGATAGGGGACGCCGCTCCTGGATTGAGCGATGGTGGCCACCGGCGCACTTTGCCGCCGCGTCCGCGCGCATGCGAGGGTCCCCCGGGCCCTCGTTTCGTGCCCGCATGGCCTCGTCCGGCGTGATCGTTACTGCCGGGTCGTGCTACCCTGAACCTTCCGTGGCGCGTTCGTCTAGAGGCCCAGGACGCCGCCCTTTCAAGGCGGAGATCAGGGGTTCGAATCCCCTACGCGCTACCAATCCCGCATGATTCCGGCCGGCCGCCGGAGCCCGCGCGACCCGGACGCGATGCTCCGGGTATCCCCCGCCCTGTCGTCAGACCCAGGCTGCGCGAGTCGCCCGCACCACGGTCGGCCACGACGGCGAAACGCACTCGTCCGGTCGCGGCCCCGCTCAGGGTCGACTGGTCCTGACCATGAGCACGCTGACGGCAAGCAGGTATGCCATCAGGGCCAGGTAGCCGATGAACAGCGGCTGACCGGGGGAGAACAGTCCGGAGTCCGCCCAGCCGAAGACGGCGACCGCGGCCAGCGCCGCCGCGACCACGCCAAACCATCCCACCCAGCGGCGCGCCCCGCTGCCCGCCACGAGCGCAGCGCCCGAGAGGAGCGCGCCCGTCCCCAGGAGGACGACAGTCGCTCCGTACGCGACGGTCACGAGGAGCATGAAGGAAAGCGCATCCGCCTCTTCGAGCCGCCCATCCGCGAGGTAGGCCAGACCGCCGTAAGCCAAGGAGAGCGGCGTCGCGACCACCCAGCCTGCGGCAATGGCGCCAGCAGCCGCCATGGAGATCGCTGCCGCGTCGCTCCTGGGGTCCCGGAGCCATTGCGCGAGACACGCGGCAAAGGCAAACAGTGGAACGCTGAGAACGACCGTGATCGACGCCTGCATCATCAGCGCGGTTCGATTCTCGGACAGGTACTCCAGGTACTCGGATGCGGGGTCGTCGGCCGCTGGCGGCGCCGGGACGATGAACCCAGCGCCAACAAGGACCACAACGAAGACGATCCCGGCGATGCCACCGGCGCGCCCGACAGATACACCAAACACCCGGGTGTTCCCCCTGTACGAGTAAATTGCGCGGGACGGTACGCATCGCATGCCAACTCGTCAACTCCACACAAGGGCTTCCGAAGGCAACCCCGCCGGGTGTAGGCTTCCTGCCGGGGGGCAGACCATGAACTATCGCGTACTGTGGGCAGGCGCCATGGCCGGGCTTGCCCTGCATCTCGGCGGCCTCGCCTGGGATGTCTACCGGCACTCGGCCGATTCCACCCTCGCCCAGCGCGAGGACGTCCTTTCGCTCACCAACCCGAGCCACCTGATGATCGTGAGCGGCATGGCCATCGTTGCCGCGTGCATGCTCGGCATGGCCTTCACCTGGCTGCACGACCACAACGTGGGCGGAAACGGCCCTGCGGGCATGGCCTTGCGCGGCGTCGGGTTGCCGCTCATCGGCGTCGTGGCTGCTGGCTCGGTGTGGCTGGCCTCGCGGGCCGAAGACGGCGGCCACTCGCACGATGGCGCGCTTGCCGTCGCCAGCCACCTTCACACCGGTGACACCCCGGCCGACCACGAGCACGCGCATGCGGAAGAGACCGGTCCCATCCTCCGCGTGATGGCCGCCGCCGGCCACACCGGGGCTGCAACCGCCGCGGTCGCGGCCGGCGCGCACGCGCA
>JBBIVC010000238.1:0-4047 GCA_037439905.1 Thermoflexus sp. | reverse complement strand
AGATCTGGACCTCCGCGGCGCATAGCTCGGACGCGATTTTCGCGCTTGTCCGAACCGACCCCGACGCCCCGAAGCACCGCGGCATCTCGTTCCTTCTGATCGACGACATCAAGGCGCCCGGCATCAGCGTGCGGCCACTCATCGACATGGGCGGGCGGCACTACTTCAACGAGGTGTTCTTCGAAGATGTCCGCGTCCCGGCCGCAAACCTGGTCGGCGAGATGAACCGCGGCTGGTACGTGGCGATGACGCTCCTCGACTTCGAGCGGTCGAACATCGGTGGCGCGGTCGGGGCCCGCCGGACCCTCGCCCGGCTCATTGAGGTTATCAAGGCAGATCCCGGCCTGCGCGCCCGCATCGCGTCGTCGCCCATCCGCCATGAAATCGCCCAGCGCTACATCGAAACCGAGGTGATGTACCAGTTCTCGTTGCGGATCATCTCGATGCAGAACCGCGGCCAGGTCCCCAATGACGAGGCATCGATGGCCAAGCTCTACAACTCCGAGCTCTCCCAGCGGCTCGCCCAGACCTGCATGCAGGTGGCCGGCCTCCAGGGCAACCTCATGGAAGGGGGCGAGGAATCGTCGTTCGCCCGCCTGTACATCGGCATGGTTCCCGCCACCATCCGCGGCGGCACCTCGGAGGTCCAGCGCAACGTCATCGCTACCCGCGGGCTGGGGTTGCCACGCGCATGAGCGCCGGGCCACTGGCGGGGATCCGCATCCTCGAGTTCTCGCAGATTGTCGCCGGTCCGTTCGCGGGGGTCGCCCTTTCGGATTTTGGCGCGGATGTCGTGAAGGTTGAGCCGCTCGAGGGCGAATCCCGGCGCAACAGCGCCGCCGTGGTCCCCAACGAAGGCAAGTATTTCCAGTCGCTCAACCGGGGCAAGCGCAGCCTCACGATCGACCTCTCGAAACGCGAAGGCCAGGCGGTCATCCACCGCCTTGTGCCGTCGTTCGATGTGGTGCTCATCAACTACCGCGCGGGCGTCGCCAGCAGGATGGGTATCGATTACGCCACTCTTCGCGCGCTGAACCCGCGGCTCATCTACGCCAGCATCACCGGCTTCGGCGAGGCCGGGCCCTACGCCACGCGCGCCGGCTCCGACATCGTCGCCCAGGCCTACAGCGGGCTCATGGCAGCCGAGGGCAAGACGGATGAGCACGGCGCACCCGCCCCCATTACCAGCACGACCATGGCCGACCGCTCCTCGGGCCTGGCAGCCGCGATGGGCATTTGCGCGGCGCTCTTCCACCGTGAGCGCACCGGCGAGGGCCAGGAGATCCAGGTCTCCCTCCTGCAGACCGCGCTCGAGCTGCAATCCGACCGTGTGATGCGCGAGCCGGTCCACGATGCTGTCCTGCGCGACCCGCTCCTCGCCGAACTCGAGGCGAAGCGCACCTCGGGCGCCCCGTACGATGAACTGGTGAACATCCGGAAGGCGCAGGGGCCGCGCTTCGCCTCCCACCGGCTGTACTACGGCGGCTACCACACCGCCCGCGGCGCACTTGTGCTCGGCGCGCTCACCCGCCAGAACCGCGACACCATCCGCCGGATCCTCGATTTCCACGACCCCACCGATGACCCGGATTTCGACGCCGCCGCACCGGGGAGCCGCGACCAGATCGAGCGCTGGCGCGCCGAGATCCAGCGCCTCCTGCTGGCGCGGACGGCCACCGAGTGGGTCGAACAGTTCATGGAAGCCGGGGTGCCGGCGAGCGTGGTCCAGTTCGCCGAGGAGATGGCGGACGACCCCCAGGTGGTTGCCGCCGGGATGATGGTCCGGCTGGAGCACGACATCACGGGTCCGCAACAGGTGGTGGGGCCGCTCGTCCGCATGTCGGTATCACCGGCGGCGGCGCGGCGGTCGCTCTCCTGGCGGGAGAGGCCGCGCAGCGCGATCGGGCTCTGGACCGCCCAGAAACCGGCCGCGGCGCGGCGGGCAGCCCCGCCGCTGGGCGCACACTCGCGCGAGGTGCTCCTCGAAGCGGGGTTCGCACCGGATGAAATCGATGCCCTTGCGGCCGCCCGGGTGATCGCACCCGGGGCGTGAGCGTTCGCCCGCAAATCGGCCGGCCGGTAGACTCCGGACTGATGATTTCCGCGATTGTGCTCGCTGCTGGCCAGTCCAGCCGCATGGGGTCCCCGAAAGCCCTCCTCGATTGGGGCGGCGAACCACTCGTCTGCTACCAGGTCCACCAGCTCCGCGAGGCCGGCTGCGATGAGGTGATTGTGGTGCTGGGCCACAAGGCCGACGACATCGCCCGAGCCATGAAGGCCCTCAACTGCCGGATCATGCTGAATCCGCGGTTCCAGCATGGCCGGGCCGGCTCTCTCCGTATCGGCGCCAAGGCCGTCAACCGCGATGCCGAGGCGATCGTCGTGACCGATGTGGACCAGCCCCGGCCGGCGTCCTTCATCCGGGCCCTGCTCGATGGCCGCCGTCCCGGCGACCTGGTCACGCGACCGGTGCACCAGGGACGGCACGGTCACCCGGTGGTGGTCGATGGGAGCCTGCGGGAAGAGATGATGGCGGCCACCGACGAGACCGAAGGGCTCCACGGGGTGTTGCGCGCACACGCCGACAGGACCGGGGATGTCGATGCGGGCGACCTGCTCAACCTCACGTTCAACACCCTCGAGGAGTACGAGGCCGCGCGGCGCAGGGCCGGCCTGGGAGCCTGACGGTGCCCTACGCGGGCAGCGGCAAGCCCCGGCCCCGGGCCGTCGTCTTCGACTTCGACCGGGCGCTCATCGACCCCCGCCCCGCCTGGCGCTACACCATCGAAGAAGCGGTGGTGAGCGTGACCGGCCAGCGCGTGCAGGCCGGCCCGCTCGTGGAGGAGTACCACACCAGGCCGTTCCGTCACGCCCTTGGCATCCTGGTCCCTTCCGCGGCTGATTGCCTCCGCTGCGAGGAGCTCTGCCGGGAGATGTTCCATCGCAGCGCGATGAAGCGCCTGCTGGTCCACGAGGGCGCGGGGATGGCCCTCGATGCCATGCGGGGCGAACGCATCGACATCGCGGGCATCAGCCGCCTTCCGCACGCGATTGCCATGAAGCAGGCGCAATCGACCGGTCTCGACCGGTTCCTGGCGATCCTGGCTGCGACTCCGGAGGGCGAGGATTGGGACCCGGCCGCGAGGTTCGCCGAATGTCTCCGCTTTCTCGAATGCGCCGCCGGGGAATCCGCGTTCATCGGCCCTGAACCGCTCGACTGCCGGGCGGTACAACGCTCAGGGGCCGCGGTGTTTCACGCTGCGTGGCCGCCTGGTGCAGGCGAACCCATCGAAGGGGCCATTGCGACGCCCCGCGACGTCCTGGGGCACCTGCAGCGCTGGTGGTCCGGGATGCGCTAAGAGGCGGCCTCGGGCTCGATCAGCTGGTGGCATCCCGGGCAATACGTCCGCTGCCGCGCCGAGAGGAAGCGGAGCTCGCAGGATGGGCAAATGACCATGCGGCGGTTCATGGCGGCTCTCCTTCTTCGTTCTGGCTCACAGCATCTCGCTCCCGGCGCCGGGCAGGTAGGGCGACTTTCCAATGCATTCCAGCAAATCGATAGTCTTCGTGTATGGATCGACTCTCTCAGGCTATGGCCTGGGGAACGCCGGGGGGCCAACCGGTGACACGAACCACACCCAACCGCCGCGTTTGGCTAGACTTGGTCGCATCAACCAGCAGGAGGACGACGCGTGAGTGTCACCGTCACCACCACGCCCGGCATCGAAGGGCGGACCATCAGCGAATACAAAGGGCTCGTCGCCGGCGAAGTCATTCTCGGCGTGAACGTCTTCAAGGACATTGCGGCCGGCTTCCGCAACATCGTCGGCGGCCGCTCGGGCAAGTACGAGGAAGAGCTCCGGAAGGGGCGCGATGGCGCCATCGCCGAGATGGTGCAACTTGCCACCGAACTGGGCGCCGATGCCGTCGTCGGGGTGAAGATCGACTATGAGACGGTCGGGGGCCAGATGCTGATGATCACTGCATCGGGCACGGCGGTAAAGCTGGCCTAGGCCCGCACCGCCCGGTAGGCTGTTGCTATCTTTT
>JBBIVC010000237.1:0-4055 GCA_037439905.1 Thermoflexus sp. | reverse complement strand
GCCGCCGGGAGGGCGCCGGTCGGCTCCACCACCGTCTTCATGCGCAACACCATGAACCGCACCGCCGCACGGATTTGTTCGTCATCGACGGTCACGACGCCGTCAGCCAGGCTGCGGACCACGGCAAAGGTGAGCACTCCGGGCTGGCGAGTCCGTACTCCGTCGGCAATCGTCACCGGCGGGTCGATCATGACCCGTTCCCCGGCGGCGAGGCTCCGGACCCAGTCGTCGGCGCCTTCGGGTTCGACGCCGAGGATGCGTGCGCCGGGCGAAAGCGCGCGGACCGCCGTGGCCGTCCCCGAGAGCAATCCCCCTCCACCGAGCGGGGTAAGCACGAGATCGAGTTCGCCCACCTCGTTGATGAGTTCGAGCGCCGCGGTCCCCTGCCCCGCCATGATCAGCGGATCATCGAAGCTCGGGACAAGGTACGCGCCAGTCCGTTCACGCGCGGCACTGACTGCCGCTTCGGGCGTCTGCTGCATCCGGTCGAAGAACTCGACGCTGGCGCCGTAGCCGCGGGTCGCCGCGACCTTCAGCGCCGGGGCATCGTTCGGCATGAGAATGGTCGCGGGAATGCCGAGGAGGCGTGCTGCCAGGGCGACGCCCTGGGCGTGATTGCCCGAGGATGCCGCGACCACGCCGCGGTGGCGCGCGTCAGGTGGCAGAGCCGAGAGGTGGTTGTACGCGCCCCGGAACTTGAACGCGCCGACGCGCTGGAAGTTCTCGGCCTTGAAGTACACACGCGTGCCGCGGCCGACGAGCTGGTCGAACGTGCTGGAGGTGAGCACGGGCGTGCGTGTCGCGACGCCTTCGAGCCGGCGCGCGGCCGCCTGCACATCGGCGAACGAGATCGGAAGTGGGCTGGACACGGCATCATCCTAACCGCCGGGCGCATTGGCGGCAGCGCCACCGCCGTGTAGCCTGTGCGCTGGCGGGGGCTGGCGGAGGTCCTTCATGCGCGCTGCGACGCGTGCGAATGTGCCCGGCACGGTGGAGCCCTTCGGGCGCTCCCTCGCCTGGTGGCCGCTCGCCTTCCTCACCGCGGTTGTGGTGCTGCTTGGAGCGGTGGTGTACCTGTGTGTGGTTATCTCCCACGTGCTGGCGCCAGAAGCCCGTACGTTCGCGAACCCGGCGGGCAACACGCCGCCATCCGCCCGCGCGGGCACCGTCGAGGGCGCGAGCGGGTCGACACGTGCCGATCCCGGCGTCCCGGGAGACGCGGCCCTGGACGCCGCCATCCGTGATGCGCTGGCCCGGCACCCCCAGGCAGCTGGCGTCGCCGTCGTTCACCTGGGAGACGGCCGCTGGGCTGCACATAACGCTGACAAGGTGTTCTACGCCGCCAGCACCTTCAAGCTTGCCGTGCTGTACGAGGTTGAGCGCCGGGTGAGCGCGGGCGAGCTTTCGTACGACGACCGGCTGGCCCTGGCCGGCGAGGACATCGCTGAGGACCTTGGGACGCTCGACCGGGTGCCGGTGGGGGCCGACGGGACGGTCAGCATCGGCGAAGCTCTCGAAGCGATGGTCACACTCTCCGACAACGCAACGGCGGTCGCCCTCATGCGTCTGGTTTCCCCGGCGGCGATCGATGCCACGCTGCGGGAGCTTGGCATGGAGACGATGTCGGTGAATGCGGTCGAGCTGCCCGCCACGGCCGGCGACCTGGCCTCGCTGATGCGGGCGATTGTGGAGGGCGTGGGCGTTGCGCCGGCGCAGCGGGAACACATGCGTGACCTCCTGGTGCGCCAGGAGACACGCGATGGCATCCCCGCGGCCGTCGGTCGCGGAGCCGTGGTTGGGAACAAGACCGGTACCTGGCCGGGGGTCACCAACGACGTCGCATTTGTGGAGACCGAGGATGGCACGTACGTGATGGCCATCATGGCGGAGGGGGACTGGAACTGGGAGCTGATACGCGATGTGAGCGGCGCCGTGGCGCGGGTGCTGGCTGGCCGGTAAACGCTCTGGTCGCCTTCGCTCTGGTGCCGTAGGGTATGCGCCTGAGACGAGGGTTCGGGGGAGCCTGGGACCGCGCAATGCTGGACTTCGAACACCCGCAGGGCCACGCAATTCCGCGGTTCCTGCTCTGCCTTGCACTGCTGGCCACTGCCGTTTCGGCGCTGCTCGCGGGCGGGTCGGCGCTCGGCGCGATCCCGCTCAAGGCGTCGGCCGCGGCCAGGGCGGGGCTCGATTGGGAGTTCGCCCGGCCTGCGCTCGATAACCTGAACACTGCCGCGATCCAGGTCTGCGCCGCGGACGCCCTGGCTCAGGCGGCGGCCGGAACGACGAACGAAGAAGTCCGCAAGGCGCAGGTCGAAGTGCTTTCGGATGAGTACGCCGCGGCGGCGAGGGAATACAACCAGCAGGTGCGGATGCGCATCGAGGCTGGCATCACACGTCCAGCGGATGTCCCGAGCCGCGCACTCCCGCTCGACCTCGCCCGCCAGCAACTCTGCCTGAAGACCGCGAAGTCGCCCCCGCTGGCGCCGCCCGCGCCGGCCTTGCCCGCAAATGCCGGGCGCTTCCTGACGCTCGAGCAGCTCGATGCCTATGCGGCAGCCGCCGGCTGGCCCAACGAGCCGGGATGGTGGCCCGAGATGCGAAAGATCATCCTCTGCGAGACCAGGAGCCTCGACACCATGGCCCACAACACGAGCGACCCGAACGGCGGGAGCTACGGCCTCGCCCAGCTCAACGGCCGCTACCACTTCGACCGTGCCGGCGAGGACTTCGAACAGCGTTTCGATCCGGTGGTGAACCTGCGCACCGCGCTCTGGCTGCGGACGGTACGGGGCCATTTCGGCGGATACGGAGGGTGGTATAACTGCGCGAAGCTCTGGGGGATAGACTAAGCAAAGCAGTTGCGGAGGGTGCCCCATGTTCGTCGCAATGAACCACTTCAAGGTCGCCCCGGGACGGGAAGCCGAATTCGAAGCCGGCTGGCGCCAGCGCGAGAGCTACCTGCACAGCACGCCCGGGTTCCTGCATTTCGCGCTCCTCAAAGGCGACGAGCCCGGCGACTACGCCTCCCACACGATCTGGGAGAGTCGCGAGGCGTTTCTCGCCTGGGCGCAGTCCAATGCCTTCCGGCGCGCTCACGCCGGGGCCATGCCAGCGGGCGTCCTCGAGGGGCACCCGCGGGCACGCCTCTACGACGCCGTGCTCACCGAAGGCGGGGCGGTCCCGGCACTTGGCTGAGGAGACCGGCTCCCCGCTGCGCCCCGAGTTCTTCGCGCGGCAGGATGAGAGCGACGACGCGCTCTTCTACCGGGAGCCGCGCCTCGTCACCCACATCGACGACGAGGCGATATCGGCCCTGACCGCCTTCTACCGGCAGGTGATCCCCGACGGCGCCCTCGTGCTCGACCTGATGACGAGCTGGGTGTCGCACCTGCCTGCCGGGAAGCCCCTGGCCGGGGTGGCAGGGCTCGGGATGAACATGGTGGAGCTGGAGCACAACCCGGTCCTCACCGAGCGCGTGGTGCAGGACCTCAACCGGCAGCCCGCGCTTCCCTGGGCCGACGAGACGTTCGACGCCGCCATCGTCACCGTATCGGTGCAGTACCTCACGCGGCCCCAGGAAGTGTTCGCGGAGGTTGGGCGCGTGCTCAAACCGGGCGCGCCGTTCGCCGTCTCGTACTCCAACCGCTGCTTCCCGACCAAGGCCGTGGCAATCTGGCGTTCGCTCGGCCCGCGCGACCATGCCGAGCTCATCGGCCTGTACTTCCGCCTGTCAGGCCGGTTCGACCAGCCCCAGGCGTACAACATCAGCCCCGGGCCGGGGCACGATCCCATGTACGTGGTCGTCGCACGCCGGGCGGCCGGTTAGAACACCATCGGCTTGCGGCTGGTGAATTCGTACAGCATGGCCGGCCGGTGCGCGCCAACCTTTTCAAACTCGCCCGTCTCCTTCACGATGCCCAGCCCAACCACGCGCCGGCGGAAGTTCCGCTTGTCGAGCGGTTCGCCGAGGATCGCCTCGTACACCTGCTGGATCCGCGTGAGCGTGAACCGTTCGGGCAGCAGGCTGTAGACAACATTGGTGTATTCGAGCT
>JBBIVC010000236.1:0-4064 GCA_037439905.1 Thermoflexus sp. | reverse complement strand
GCCATCTCGATTGCCGCCTGTGCCGCTTCTTCGCCCTTGTGGCCGTCCTTCCCGCCGCAGCGCGAAAGCGCCTGCTCCACGTTGTCGACGGTCAGCACGCCGAAGATCACCGGTACGCCCGTCTCGCGTGAGACCGCGGCGATGCCCTCCGTGGCCCCTCCAGCAACGTACTCGAAGTGGGCTGTCTCCCCCCGGATGACTGCTCCGAGACAGATCACCGCATCGAACCTGCCCGAGCTCGCGGCCCAGCGCGCGGCCGTGGGGATCTCGAAGGCGCCCGGCACCCACGCCACCGTCACGTCGCCGCTCGCAACCCCCCGCTCGCCCAGGCGGCGCTCGGCCCCCTCCAGCAGCCGGCGGGTCACAAACTCGTTCCAGCGCGCGACCACCACGCAGATCCGGAGCCCCGCACCTTCCAGCGCTCCCTCAAGCACTGGCATCACGATCCCTCCGCGCTCACCGGCTCCAGGCCGTCGAGCAGGTGCCCCATGCGCTGCCGCTTCGTATCGAGATACCGGACGTTGAACTGGTTGGGAGTGGTCACGATTGGCACGCGCTCCACCACCTCCAGGCCGTAGGCCTCCAGGCCCGCCCGCTTTGCCGGGTTGTTCGTGATGAGGCGCATCTTCCGGACGCCGATGTCGCGGAGGATCTGCATCCCGATGCCATAGTCGCGCCGGTCGGCCGGGAACCCGAGCGCCAGGTTCGCATCGACGGTGTCCAGCCCCTGGTCCTGGAGCTCGTAGGTCCGGAGTTTGTTGTGCAGGCCAATACCGCGCCCTTCCTGGCGCATGTACAGGAAGACCCCGCCCTCTTCGGCAATCATCTTCAGCGCCCGGTCCTTCTGCTCGCCGCAGTCGCAGCGCATCGAACCGAACACGTCCCCCGTGACGCACTGGTCGTGCACACGCACCAGCGTGGGCTTCTCCGGGTCGATGGGGCCCTTCACCAGGGCGACATGCTCGTCAGGGTGGTTTTCCGCTTTGTAGCCCAGGATCATCATGTCGCCGAACGGCGTCGGCAGCCGGGTCTCGGCTACCCTGGCGATGAGTTTCTCCGTGCGAAGGCGGTACTTGATCAGGTCATTCACGGTGACGATGCGGAGCCCGTGCCGCCGAGCGAACCGCTTGAGGTCCGGCATCCGCGCCATCTCGCCGTCCATCTTCATGATTTCGCAGATCACGGCGCCCGGGTACAGGCCCGCCATGCGCGCCAGGTCCACGCTCGCCTCGGTCTGGCCAGCCCGGACCAGCACGCCGCCCTTGCGCGCCCGCAGCGGGAACATGTGGCCGGGCCGCGCCAGGTCCTCCGGCTTGGTCTCCGGGTCGATGATCACCTGCACCGTGCGCGCGCGGTCGGCCGCGCTGATCCCGGTCGTCACCCCGGTGCGGGCTTCCACCGAGACGGTGAATGGTGTGCCGAAGCCCGAGTTGTTCGTCGCCGCGTCCACCATCAGCGGCAGCTTCAGCTGTTCGCAGCGCTCCTCGGTGATCGAGCAGCAAATCAGCCCCCGGCCGTACTTCGCCATGAAGTTGATGTGATCGGGCGTCACGAACTGCGCCGCGATGCACAGGTCGCCCTCGTTCTCGCGGTCTTCGTCATCGGTGATGATGACGAACTTGCCTCGGCGATACTCCTCGATCGCCTCGGGCACGGTGGCCATCACCGGATCGCGTTCGGTCATCTCCGGGCCTCCTCTTCACGCGCCATCAGCATGTTCTCCACATACCGCGCGATGATGTCCGTCTCGAGGTTGATGCGGTCTCCCGGCTTGCGGCGCACCAGGTTGGTGTGCTCCTGCGTGTACTGGACCAGCGAGACCGAGAAGCTCTCCTCGTCCTTTGCCACGATCGTCAGGCTGATCCCGTCGATGCAGACCGGGCCCTTCACCACCATGTACTTCAGGAGTTCCCGCGGGGCGAGGAATCTCGCGATGATGGCCTCACCCTCGGGGGTCATCGAGTGGAGCGTCCCCGTGGCCTCCACCACGCCCCGGACGATGTGGCCGCTCAGCCGGTCAGTCGGCCGCACGCTACGCTCCAGGTTCACCAGGTCCCCGGGTTTCAGGTCGCCCAGGTTCGACCGCCGGTACGTTTCCGGCATCAGGTTCGCGAAGAACGTATCCCCATCAATCTCGGCGACCGTCAGGTCGACGCCATTGATGGCGATCGAATCGCCGAGCTTGCTGTCGCTGAGTACGAACGGGGCGCGGATGCGAAGTGTCCCTTCGCCGGCCTCCACCACCGTCCCGACCTCTTCGATGATCCCGGTGAACATCAGCACACCCCCCGGGGGGAGTTGCGAATCACCGTCGCTGGAGTGGAAGTCATCGGCGCTGCCCCTGGTGATCTCGACGCGCGCGGGGCAGGGGGAGATTGGCGCGCAGGGTATGCGAGCCAGCGGCTCCCGGTGCGCAGGGCGCAGGCAGCCGCAAGGTGTTCTCTCCCATCCGGACTCTGACCGTCGGCCCCGGAGTTTCACCGGGTCAGTCCTCCCCCGGAGGGAAGGAGTCGCGGGCTTTCACCGCCGGTGGGGAATTTCACCCCGCCCCGAGAACATCACCTGTATCGTTAGTGGCGGGCTAAGGAGTTGTCAATAGCACTTGCGCCTTCCGTGAACCGGTTCACACCCGGCGCTTGCGCGTAAACTCCGCACATGACCTTCGAAGTCCGTCCCGCACACCCCGAAGAGATGCCCGAAGTCATCCGCGTCGTCTCGCGTGAACTTGCCATGCCGCCCGATGCGTTCGAGGGAATGGACCCCGCCTGGACGCTCTGCGGCATCGCCGATGGCTCGGTGGCGACGACCTACGCGGCCTGGCCGCTGACGATCCGCTTCAACGGCCGCGCCGTGCCCATGGCCGGGGTCACCTGGGTCTCCACTCACCCGGCACACCGCCGGAAGGGGTATCTGCGCGCGGTGGTCCGCAAACACTTCGAGCAGCTCCACGAAGAGGGCCGGGTCGCAATGGCTGGCCTCCACCCGGCCGCCGCGGCCATCTACCGGCGCTATGGCTACGGCACCATCACCGAGCGCCGCACCTACCGCTTCGACCCCCGCGACCTGGTGTTCGCGCACCCGGCCGAGCCCCCCGGGCGCCTCCGCGAGGCCGACCCCGAAGCGGAGTTCGGCCTGCTCGTGGATATCTACCGGCGCTACCGCGAGGACCGCAATGCCCTCGTCCACCGCGGTCGCGCCATGTGGCTCTCGGGGCCCCTCGCGGCGCCATCCGCCGGCATGCGCCAGGCTGTGCTGGTCTACGAAGAGGAAGGCGATGCGCTCGGGTATGTGGTGTACCATCACGGTCCGGGCCTGGTCCGCCACGGGGCTGGCCCCGCCCAGCAACTGCGCGTACAGGACTTCTTCGCGCTCACCGCGAACGCCACCCGCGCGCTCTGGCGCGCCCTCGCCAGCTACGACGCGGTCGGCGAGATCACCTGGAACAATGCCGGCCCGGATGATCCCCTGCCGCACATGCTCGTCGAACCGCGGATGCTCAACCCCGCCGTCCGCGATGGCATCATGGCGCGCCTCGTCTCGGTCGAGCGGGCGCTCGCGCTCCGTCCCTACCCGGTCGATACCGAGCTCACCTTCCGGCTGGTGGATGAGGTGTGTCCGTGGAATGCCGGGGAGTGGCGGCTTTCCACGGCGGCTGAAGGCGGGGCGATGCGGCGCGCCGATGGCGAACGCATGGATGCTACCCTCGGCCCGGATACGCTCGCGCAGGTCGCCTGGGGCTTCCTCCGCCCCTCAGTCGCCTGGGCTGCCGGGCTCCTCGATGTGGAAGACCCTGGCGTCCTGGAGCGCTGGGACACCGCGTTCCGTACGGCCTACCCCCCGCACGAAGCCGAGCACACCTGGTAGCTTTCTCCCGGCCCCCGTGGCCCGGCCGTCTCAGCCCCGCTCAGCGGGCAGCTTTCGGCGCGATCTCCAGCAGCTTTGTCAGCACGTCGTAGGTGGCGTATGCGTCGGCGAGCGCACCATGCTCGCCCATCCTCCCGATGCCCAAGCGGTCGGCGACGTGGCCCAGGTTGAAGCGGTCGACCTGCCCGTTCCCGCGAAGC
>JBBIVC010000235.1:0-4072 GCA_037439905.1 Thermoflexus sp. | reverse complement strand
GTGGTAGTCGTACTTGCCCGGCTTGGCGGGAGCGGTGAAGGTCAGCACGGCCTTTTGGCCAGCGGCAACGATATCGGGCTTGGAGACCGCGTCGTCGTTGCTGTTGTACTTGTTGTCCTCGCCGGCGAAGCGCATGTTGTGGATGGCCGAGCCAGTGTTCTCCAGGTTGATGGTGATTTCCTTGCCGGCGGGTACCTTGAGCGTCGGGTTCTTCGTTCCGTTGAGCAGGAAGACGTTCCCGCTCGATTCGTTCATGACCAGGTTGTAGCTCGTCGCGGCGTCGCCGTTGCCCGAGGGCGTTTCGCCACCGCCGCCATTGTCGCCCTCATCGTCGTCTCCGCCGCAGGCCGCCGCAAGCATGGCCGCCGCGGCCAGGGTGGTGGCGGCGACGAGCAGCAGACGGAACCTTTTCTTACCGAAATGCATGATGCCCCCTTTCAATTGGCAATTTTCATTGTGTTTTGGGGGTCTGTAGGGTCAAGCGGCGCGCTCACCCGGCCGGGGCGGTTCGCGCGGAGCATGCGCGGCAGACGCCGGAGACGGTGACCGAGACGTTGCGCGAGGAGAACTGCCCGGCGGCGCTTGCCCGCTGGACGAGGGAATCGAGCGCCGGGTCACCCACGAGCACGTCGGTAATCTGGCCGCATTCCAGGCAGACCAGGTTCACGTGCGGCCGGGCCACCGGCCCGTAGCGCGAACCGTCGTGGGTATCGAGCTTTTCGATGAGGCCGGCGGCAGCGAGTACTGCGAGGTTGTTGTAGACGGTGGCGCGGCTGAGCGTGGGGAACTGGACCGAGAGATCCCGGTAGAGGTCATCGGCCGAGACGTGGCCTTCCTCCACGGAGAGCAGCGCCGAGAGCAGCGCCAGCCGCTGTGCGGTGGCGGGCAAGCCGTGAGCGCTGAGCAACGCAAGAAGGTCGCTGGGGGAATGCGGCGTAGTCATGCCTCGTGAAAGTCTGGTGCCTCATCCGGGACGGTTCAACCGGGCGAGCCTTGCCTTCTCCTCTCGAAAACTCTCACTCTCGAACTGGACACAGTCTTGTTCGCCAGTTAGTATCGCACAGGTACGCGGCGCCGCCAAACTGGCGCGCCGGCTGGTCTTGAGTTCCGCCTTCGCGCCCACGGCGGCACGGGGCACCCAGAGAGCACTGAGGCAGGGAGGAAATGACAATGACCGTATCGAACCGGGACTGGTGGCCAGACCAGCTGAACCTGAAGGTCCTCGACCAGAACTGTCCTTCGGCGGACCCGATGGGGGAAGCTTTCAACTACGCCGAGGAGTTCAAGACGCTCGACCTGGCGGCGGTGAAGCAGGACATCATGGAGGTGATGACCACCTCGCAGGACTGGTGGCCGGCGGATTACGGTCACTATGGGCCGCTCTTCATCCGGATGGCGTGGCACAGCGCGGGTACCTACCGGATCAGTGATGGGCGCGGCGGGGCATCGCGGGGCACGCAGCGGTTCGCGCCGCTGAACAGCTGGCCGGACAATGCGAACCTGGATAAGGCGCGGCGCCTGCTCTGGCCTGTCAAGCAGAAGTACGGCCGCAAGCTCTCGTGGGCGGACCTGATGATCCTGGCCGGCAACTGCGCCCTCGAATCGATGGGTTTCAAGACCTTCGGGTTCGCGGGCGGCCGCGAGGACGTGTGGGAGCCGGAAGACATCGACTGGGGCCCGGAGCACACGTGGCTGGGCGATGAGCGCTACAGCGGCGACCGCGAGCTCGCCAACCCCTTCGGCGCGGTGCAGATGGGCCTGATTTATGTAAATCCCGAGGGCCCGAACGGCATGCCGAGCGTGCTGGCCGCGGCGAAGGACATCCGCGAGACGTTCCGCCGCATGGCGATGAACGACGAGGAGACAGTTGCGCTCATCGCCGGGGGGCATTCCTTCGGCAAGACGCACGGCGCGGCCCCGGCCAGCCACGTTGGCCGGGAACCCGAAGGCGCGAGCATCGAGGAGCAGGGGCTGGGCTGGAAGAGCGATTACGGGACAGGCAAAGGCCCCGACACGATCACCAGCGGCCTCGAAGGCGCCTGGACGCCGACACCGACGAAGTGGGACAACAGCTTCTTCGAGACACTCTTCCGCTACGACTGGGACCTGACGAAGAGCCCGGCGGGGGCCTGGCAGTGGGTGCCGACCGATCCCGCAGCGGCGGACACGGTCCCGGACGCGTACGACCCGGCGAAGCGGCACGCCCCGGTGATGCTGACGACGGACCTGGCGCTGCGCATGGACCCGATCTATGGCCCGATCTCGCGGCGCTTCTACGAGCACCCGGAGGAGTTCGAGCAGGCATTCGCGAAGGCGTGGTTCAAGCTGACGCATCGCGACATGGGGCCGGTTTCGCGCTACCTGGGCCCCGAGGTACCCGCCGAGACGCTCATCTGGCAGGACCCGGTGCCGGCAGTCGACCATGAACTCGTCGGCGAGCAGGAGATCGAGGCCCTCAAGTCGCGCCTCCTCGCTTCGGGGCTCACGGTCCCGCAGCTGGTCCGCACCGCCTGGGCGGCCGCGGCATCGTACCGCGGGACGGACCGGCGGGGCGGCGCCAATGGGGCTCGCCTGCGCCTGGCCCCCCAGAAGGACTGGGAAGTGAACGACCCAATCGAGCTCGCGAAGGTGCTGCCGGTGCTCGAACAGGTCCGCGCGGAGTTCAATGGCTCGCAATCCGGGGGCAAACGCGTCTCCCTGGCCGACCTGATCGTGCTGGGCGGCTGCGCGGCGGTGGAGAAGGCCGCCCGCGATGCCGGGTTCGATATCCGCGTGCCATTCGCGCCGGGGCGCACCGATGCCCTGCAGGAGCAGACCGACGTTGAGTCGTTCGCGGTGTTGGAGCCGCTGTTCGATGGGTTCCGCAATTACCTGCGCCCGGGCCTCCGCAAGCCCGCCGAGCACCTCCTGGTGGAGCGGGCCGCCCTGCTGACGCTCACCGCGCCGGAGATGACGGTGCTGGTTGGCGGGATGCGCGCGCTCAACGCGAACACGGGGCAATCGAGCCTGGGTGTGTTCACCACGCGGCCCGGCACGCTGACCAACGACTTCTTCGTGAACCTCCTCGATATGGGCACCGAATGGAAGCCTGCGGCGACCGAGGGCGTCTATGAGGGCCACGACCGCAAGACCGGCGAGCTCAAGTGGACCGGGAGCCGCGTCGACCTCGTCTTTGGCTCGAACTCTCAGCTGCGGGCGCTGGCCGAGGTGTATGCGTGCGCGGACGCGCAGGAGAAGTTCGTGAAGGACTTCGTGGCAGCCTGGAACAAGGTGATGAACCTCGACCGGTTCGACCTGGCCTGAGCCGGCCGCCAGGTTCGTGTGGGGGTGAAGGGAGGGGCTGCCCGCCTGCAGCCCCTCACCATTTCCAGCGCCGGGTCTTAGCGGTAGACGATGAGCTCCGCCGGGTCTCTCGGCGGGCGGCGGGGGCCCCCGGGCGCACCGTGGCCGATGAGGACCAGGGCCTGGGGATCCCACGATGGCGGCAGGCCCAGCGCTTCCCGGCACACATCGGGGGCGTAGAGCGGCGCGCTGAACCAGCAGGCCCCGAGCCCGAGGCCATGCGCGCCGAGCAGCAGCCAGCCCGCGGCGAGCGCAGCGCTCTGCCGGGCCAGCGCGCGCTCGCCAGCCTCGTCACGCCGGGGGTCCGGTGGCGGCAGGTCCTCTTCGGCCACGCAGACCAGCAGGGCGAGGGGGGCGGACTGGACCCTGCGGCGGAGGGCTGCGACCTGTCGCTGCACCCGCCCGGCAGGCTCGCCCACTTTCGCCAGGTATCCCTCGAGGCGCGCCGCCAGGCCCTGCGCCAACCGGTCGCGCAGCTCCGGTGTCTCGATCACGACCACCCGCCAGGGCTGGGCTCCGTGTGCCGATGGCGCCGTGCGGACGATTTCGAGCAATTGCGCCAGGACCCCCGGTTCGAGCGGCCCGGCGAGCAGGTCGCGGACCGAGCGGCGGCTGGCGAAAAAGCTGACGGGGCCTGGCGCCGCACCGGGCGCGGGCGAGGCTGGCGCTTCACCGGCCGACGGGGAACTACTGGCGCTCATACATGCCGGTCAGCCTGCCTTCCGCAAGG
>JBBIVC010000234.1:0-4092 GCA_037439905.1 Thermoflexus sp. | reverse complement strand
ACAGGATCGAAAACAGCACATGCAGCCAGAGCAGGGTTTCGTAGGTGGTCAAGGTCCAGTTCTCCTCCAGGTTCGTCCCCTGGGGCACGGTGGGGCCTGGTTCCACTGTTGCAGCCGCCCCTACGTCACTCCGTGAAGGCAATCACAGACTCCCCCGCCGCCGCAGGTAAATCCGCCAAAAGAAGGAGGCGCCACGGCCGCCCAGGATTCGGCTATCATTGTCCCGTGATACAGACCATCGTCTTCTTCCTGGTGCTTGGCTTCCCGTTCATTGTGTACCTGGTGAACGCGTTGCTTGCCCAGCGTGAGCAGCGCGGGATCGCCGCCGGTATCCCAAAGCCCAAGGAGGCGAAGCCCGCACGCGCCCGTGGCCGCTCCCGCCCCGCGAAGGTCCGCTCGGCCCGTGTCACGTCGTGCGGGCGTCACTTCTCGCACTTCATGCTCGCCCTCCTCGGCTCTGCCGAGAGCTGCCGCTATTGCACGTACATCACCGAGGTTCCCCCCCACGGTCCCGCGCCGGATGACGACGACGAGCGCGATGCTGCCATCCGCGCCGCCGAGGAGATCATCGACCAGGCCAAGCACTAACCGCCCGGTCCGCCCGCTATACTCTCCTCCACCTGCACCCGGAGCACGCTCGTGAAACACACCCGCCTGGGCCGCACTGGCCTCCAGGTTTCTCGCCTCTGCCTCGGCACCATGACCTTCGGATTCCAGTGCGACGAGAAGACCTCGATCGCCATCATGGATAAAGCCTTCGACGGCGGAATCACCTTCTTCGACACCGCCGATGTCTACCCGCTCGGCGCCCCTCCTGGCGCCCAGGGCCGCACCGAGGAGATCGTCGGCAAATGGCTCCAGGGCAGGCGCGACCGCGTCATCCTCGCGACGAAGTGCTTCGGACGCGTCGGCCCCAACCGCTGGGACCAGGGCAACTCGCGCAAGCACATCCTCGATGCCGTCGATGCCTCTCTCCGGCGTCTCGGCACCGACTACATCGACCTCTACCAGCTTCACGGCCCCGACCCCGACACGCCCATCGACGAGACACTCAAGGCGCTCGACGACCTCGTCCGCTGGGGCAAGGTGCGCTACGTCGGCTGCTCCAACTTCCTCGCCTACCAGGTGGCGCGCGCGATCGGCCGCAGCGAGGTGCTGGGCACCGCCCGGTTCGATTCCGTGCAACCGCGCTACAACCTGCTCTTCCGCGAGATTGAACGCGAGCTGCTGCCGCTCTGCGCCGAAGAAGGCATCGGCGTCATCCCCTACAACCCGATTGCCGGTGGACTCCTGAGTGGAAAGCACAACCCCCAGGCCGGCCCGGAGGAAGGCTCACGCTTCACCCTGGGGACCGCCGCCGAGCGCTACCAGGAGCGCTACTGGCACGAAGGCATGTTCGAGACGGTCGAGAAGCTGCGTCCCATGGCCGCCGATGCCGGGATGACCCTTCCTCAGATGGCCGTCGCCTGGGTGCTCGCCAACCCGGTCATCACCGCTCCGATCATCGGCGCCAGCCGCCCCGAGCAGCTCGACGATACCCTCAAGGCCGCCGAGACACCCATGCTGCCCGAGCTCAAGAAGAGCCTCGACGTCCTGACCGCGCAGTACCGCAAGGGCGACGCTGCCCGCTGATGAGCGAGCTCGCGAACCTGCTCGAAATCGCCCGCCGCGCGGCACAGGTCGCTGGCAGCGTGATCATGCCCCTGTACGAGGCCGGGCTTGCGGTCGAGCTCAAGGCCGACCGCACGCCGGTCACCGAGGCGGACCGCCGCGCCGAGCTCGCCATCCGCGAGTTCCTCGCCCGCGAATGCCCGGGGCACGGCATCCTCGGCGAGGAATTCGGCGAGACGCCCGCCGCCACCGCTGGATCCTCGACCCGATCGATGGAACCAAGTCCTTCATCCACCACGTGCCCCTCTTCGGCACCCTGGTCGCCCTCGAACGGGATGGTGAACCGGTCGTGGGCGTCATCGCCTGCCACGCCGCAGGCGAAAGCGCATCGGCGGCCCGGGGACTAGGAGCGTTCCTCAATGGCGAGCGCACCCACGTCTCCCCGGTCGAGCGCCTCGAAGACGCGACGCTTTCCATGACCTCGTACGCGCGCACCGCGGCAATGCACCCCAGGGGCTTCGCCAGCCTGGTCTCCCGCTGCGGACTGGCGCGGGCCTGGGGCGATTGCTACGGCTACCTGATGGTCGCTGCCGGCCGGGCGGAAATCATGCTCGACCCCGAGATGAGCATCTGGGACGCCGCCGCGCTCTACCCGGTCATCACCGAGGCCGGCGGCGGCTTCAGCCAGTGGGATGGTACCCCGGGTGTCGGCGGCTCCGTCGTCGCGACCAACGGTGTGCTCCACCCGGCCGTCCTCGCAGCGCTCAGGGAAGACGCCGGGCAATGAAAGAGGACCCGCGAAGGGTCCTCTTTCATTGCTCGGTTAAGCAGTGCTGGGCTTGGCGATCAGGCTTTGCCGATCTTGAACATCTTGGTGCCACACACAGGGCAGGCACCCTCGGTGGCGGGCTTACCGTTCTTCATCGTGATGGGCTTGGGATCTTTCATCTCCCGTTTCACCCGGCACTTGAGGCAGTAGGCTTCCAAGGGATTCCCTCCTTCTTCGTTCCCGCCCGCGGGTAGGGCGGCGCACTGGCCAAATTGCTAGAGTGCCTACGCGATTGCGCAGAGCGACCAGTTCCTCAGGCATGATCAGAGCGTGTCGCCCCGATGTCAATACACAAATTGAGTTTGATGGCGACATAAGTACAGATCGCGGCCTAATTCGGCAGGTTCAGCACCTTCACCGGCCGGATTTCGCCCGAACTCGACACCTGCCCGACGCCAAGGAACGCGCCCGCTCCGCTGTAGACGCGTGCTGTCGCCGCCGCCCGCTCCGCCCCCGCACGCGAGACATGGGCGACGCCGTGGCCGAACCTGGCGGCGCCCTCCGCCCCCAGGATCGCCGCATCGTGGGCGACCATGCCCTCGTCGGGAGGCCGCAGCGCGCTCTCCACTTCGCCACGCGCGCGAAGGTCTTCCAGCCGCTCCAGCGTGATCGCGTCTTCCACGGAAAACGGTCCCGCCCCATGCCTCCGCAACGACCCCAGGTGCGCTCCACACCCGAGGAACACGCCGATATCCCTCGCCAGGCTCCTGACGTACGTGCCCGCGCCGCAATGGATGTCGAGTCCGAGCCTGCCCGGGGCGCGGAGCTCCAGGACGAGCCGTCGTATCACCACCCGGCGCGGCTCCAGCCGGGGCTCGCCGCCCGCCCGCGCGACCGCATACGCTCTCCGGCCGCCTACCTTGACCGCACTCACCGCCGGCGGCACCTGGAGGATTTCGCCCGTGAACCGCCGCTCCAGCTCCCGCAGCATGCCCGGGTCGATGTCCGGCGCCGGCGCCTCGGTCAGCGTCTCGCCCTCCGCATCGTCGGTCGAAGTCGTTCGCCCGAGCACCACCTCTCCGGTGTAGCGCTTGTCGTGCCCGGCCAGGTATTCCACCAGCCGGGTCGCCTGCCCGAGGCAGAGCACGAGCAGGCCGGTGGCCATCGGGTCCAGCGTGCCGGTGTGGCCGATGCGCCGTTGGCCGGTGATGCGCCGGGCGACGGCCACCACGTCGTGGCTCGTCCACCCCCCGGGCTTATCCACCAGGATCAGCCCATGAAGCGGTGATTCAGTCCGTTTCGCGCCCACGACGCTCCGCACTCACCTGGTTGATGAGCTCGGCAAGCCGCGCCCCACGCTCGATCGACGGGTCGAACTTGAACACCAGCTCCGGAACGCTGCGCAGTGAAAGCCGGTGCACCAGCTCACGGTGGAGAAACGCCGCCGAATGCTGCAGCCCTTCGAGCGCGGCCCGCCGCTCCTCATCTGTGCCCAGGTGGGAGAAGTACACCACAGCCCGACGCAAATCCGGCGAGACCTGCACCTCGGTGATCGTCACCATCCCCTGCGCCACCCGGGGGTCCTTCACCTCGCGCAGGAGCAGCTCGCTGATTTCCGCGCGCAGGAGCTCGTTCACGCGAGTGGTCCGCATGCTCACGGGTGGGGCCCTCCCGCCGCAGCGCGGCTAGTTGATGCGCTCTTCGTGGTAGAA
>JBBIVC010000233.1:3531-4094 GCA_037439905.1 Thermoflexus sp. | reverse complement strand
CCGCCCAGGCGATCTCCTCGCCGCGGCCCATCCGCCGCAACGCGATTCGCGCGGTCGCCTGGTCCCAGGCGGGCGTCCCCCGCATGTCATCGATGCGCACCGTATCGACCAGCCCCGGACAGATAGCGTTCACGCGGATGCCGTACTGGCCCACCTCCTGCGCCATCGCTGCCGTGAGCGCCTGGATGCCCGCCTTGCTCGCCGCGTAGGCCGAGGTGTTCGGCGGCAGCAGCTTCCCCGCAATCGATGAGATGTTCACGATGCAGCCGCCGTGGCCGGCATCGATCAGGTGCTGGCCGAAAATCTTCGACATCAGGAACGTGCCCCGCAGGTTGACCCGGATGACGGTGTCCCAGGCGTCGATCGGCATGTTCACCACAGGCACCCGGTCGCGGCCCCGTGCCGCCCCGGCGTTGTTCACGATGAAGTCCACCCGCCCGTATTCGGCCAGCGTGCGCTCCAGGAGGGCCTGCACCGCGGTCTCGTCGCTCACATCGGAGACCAGGGGAAGCGCCGTCCCCCCGAAGGCTCGGATCTCGCCTGCCACCGAATCGATGTCGCGC
>JBBIVC010000233.1:2286-3499 GCA_037439905.1 Thermoflexus sp. | reverse complement strand
CGTCCGGGTACTGTTCTGGCGGGCGGCCCGTGCCGGTGATGACGACCTTGCAGCCGGCGCGCGCCATTTCGACGGCAATCGGCCGCCCGATGCTGCGCATGCGCCCGGCGCCCGTGACGACGGCGACCTTGCCTTCGAGGCCGGTGAGTTGGAGTGGTTGCATGTGGCTCCCCCGGGTATGAGTCAGGAAGCCAGAGCCTACAGTGGTTGGGCCGGGGTGTGCGCGTCAGCGCGCCGCTTCTGTCGCGGTCGGGCCGCCGTTCCGCGCCAGGGCCGCAGCCGCAACCTCGATGGTCATCGCTCGGCAGGGGTTCGGCGCGCCTTCGCTGTGGCCGAGTACCACGATTTCGCCGCGTACCTTCGTTGGACTGACCTCGAGCACCCCCAGCGTGCCGAGCCGCGTCGAAAGGTGGTGCGGCAGGATCGGGCTGCCCGGGTTCACCAGCAGCACGTCCTCGCGAAACTCCAGCCGCTCGACGTGCGTATCGCCGCCAATGAGGATGTCGACCCGTTCGCCATCGAGCGAGGAGCGAAGGATCTGGTGGATGGGCCGCGATTCCGGCCGCAGTTCGTGGGCCATCCCGATTCGCCAGCCGTGGATATCCAGCAGCTGTTTCCGGGCCATGCGCGCATCGTCGAAGAGGTCGTTGTTGCCCTCGGCGATCAACACCGGCGCGAACTGGGAACACCAGTCGATGACAGAGGGCGCCGTGACATCGCCCGCGTGCAGGATCAGGTCGACGCCGCGCAACACATCGGCGATCTGCGGCCCGAGCTCATCGAGCGAGCGCACAAGCGACGGGAGGTGGGTGTCGGCGATTAGCCCGATCCGCATCGGAGTACGCTATCCTTGCGCGGCTGAGCGGACAAGCCGTGTCCCACGTCCAACGCGCGAGAGCGAGGCCAGGGCGGGCCCAGCAACCGCGTGCGGCGGTCGGCACGGCGCATGCTGAGGAGGAACGGTTCATGAGTCAGGCTCGCCAGGCGGCCATCGCCGGCATCCACGAATACCCCCTGCGCGTCGCGCCGGGCGTCTCCGCCATGCAAATCAAGGCCGCATCGCTGAAGGCCGCGCTCGACGATGCCGGCCTCAAGTGGAGCGATGTCGACGGCCTCTACGACGCCGGGGACGGCGAGGGCGGGGGCGGGCTCGGCCTCGCCGCCTACCTGGGCCTCAAGCCCCGCGTCATCGACACCACCCAGGTCGGCGGGT
>JBBIVC010000233.1:0-2244 GCA_037439905.1 Thermoflexus sp. | reverse complement strand
CGCGATATCGCCGCTGGCCGCGTGAAGGTCGCCGTCACCACCTACGGCTCCACCGCCGCCTCCAGCCGTATGGCCATCGGAACGGGCGGGCGTTTCGGCGGCGCTTCGTGGCAGACGAACATGGAAGCGCCGTACGGCTCCACGCTCATCAGCAACTACGCGATGGTGAAGCAGCGGCACATGTACCAGTACGGCACCACCAACGAGCAGCTCGCCGAGATCTCCGTCGCCACCCGCAAGCACGCCATGCGCAACCCCGAGGCCGTCAAGGCGATGACCGACCTCCAGTTCGTGAAGGTCGATAACATCACCGTGGCCGACGTGCTCGAATCGCGCATGGTGGCTTCACCACTCCGCCTCCTCGAATGCTGCATGGTTTCCGATGGCGGCGGCGCGGCCGTGTTCGTCGCCCCCGAGGTCGCGCGCGATATCAAGAAGAAGCCCGTGTGGATCATCGGGACCGGCGAGGCCACCAAGTACCGCGAAAACGGCGGCGATATCACCGTGAGCGCTGCCGCCCAGAGCGGCCCGCCCGCCTTCGCCCAGGCAGGCGTCACCCCCGACGAGATCGACATCGCGATGATCTACGACTCGTTCACCATCACCGTCGCGGTCTGCCTCGAGGACCTCGGCTTCTGCAAGAAGGGCGAGGCCGGCCAGTTCGTCGGCGATGGCCACCTGGCGTTCGACCGGCCGGGGCTCACCCTCAACACCGATGGCGGCGGCCTCTCTTCGAACCACCCGGGCATGCGCGGCCTCTTCCTGCTGCTCGAAGCCACCCGCCAGCTCCGCGGCGAATCCACCTCGCAGGTCCCCGGCGCAAAGCTGGCGGTCGCTCACGGGAATGGCGGCCTCCTCGGCGCCACCCACACCGGCGGGACCGTCATCCTCGCCGCCGATTAGCCCGGGCACTGAAAGGAGTCAACCATGCCGAATCGACCACAACCGCAGTTCCCCGAGCCGGATACGAAGCACTACTGGGATGGCGTGAAGGAAGGCCAGCTTCGCTACCAGACCTGCAATGAATGCAGCTCGGTGAACTTCTACCCCACAGCCCACTGCCAGAAGTGCGGCGGCCGCAACCTCACCTGGAAAGTCTCGAAGGGCGAGGGCACCGTCTACACCTTCTCGGTGGTGATGCAGAACCGCATCCCCGGCTTCCAGGAGCTCGGCGCCTACGCCGTCGCCTACGTCGACCTCGACGAAGGCTTCCGCATGCTCACGAACGTGCTCGTCGATGGCGACCCAACGACGCAGGTCAAAATCGGCCAGCGCGTCCGGGTCGAGTTCGAGAAGCAGGATAGCGGCGAATACCCCATCCCGGTGTTCCGGCCGATCTGACCGGCCGGAACGCGCTCGCCAGCCTATCGGGAGTGCCCGGGCGTACGCTCGGTAGGCTGGCAGCCTGGCCCCTGCGTCAATCGCCCGGGCCGGCGCCTTTCCCGGCGCGAGGGGATCATGCCGCAGGGTCAGCTAGCCAGGCGACGGGCTGGCCGGGTCCACAAAGAACCGCCGCCTCGCCCAGAGGGCCACATACACCAGCGTGACCAGGACCGGCACCTCGATAAGCGGGCCGACCACCCCCGCGAGGGCCTGGCCCGATGTCACGCCAAATGTCCCGATCGCCACGGCGATTGCGAGTTCGAAGTTGTTCCCGGCGGCGGTAAAGGCGAGCGTCGCCGTGCGCGCGTAATCGAGCCCCTGGGCGCGACCCCACACGAACGCGACTGTCCACATCACCGCGAAGTACGCCAGCAAGGGGACCGTGATCCGGGCAACGTCGAGCGGCTGCGACGTGATCGCGTCGCCCTGGATCGCGAACAGCACCACGATCGTGAACAGCAGGCTATAGAGTGCCCACGGCCCGATGCGAGGCAGGAACCGCTGCTCATACCAGGCGTCGCCCTTCTTTCGCCGGCCGATGATGCTCGTGAGGGCGCCCAGGACGAGCGGGACGCCGAGGAAGATGAGGACGGATTTCGCAATGTCCCACAGCACGAAGTCGACCGCCGTCTCTTCGAGCCCCAGCCACCCGGGCAGCGTCTCGAGGTAGAAGTAGCCGAGCAGCGCGTAGGCGGCGACCTGGAAGACCGAGTTGAGCACCACCAGCACCGCCCCGGCCTCCGTGTCGCCGCAGGCCAGCGAGTTCCAGATGAGGACCATCGCGATGCAGCGGGCGAGCCCCACCAGGATGATGCCGGTGCGGTACTCCGGCAGATCCGGCAGGAACACCCACGCCAGCAT